>JAPLUS010000469.1 GCA_026397495.1 Candidatus Zixiibacteriota bacterium
CTCGTTAAATTCCGGCATATGTGGATACGAGAAATAGATCTTAAAACTGGTCGATCTATAACCATGATAGATAAATACAAAAACCCATATGTGTAAAGGATGTCCTGACACAAAGTGTAAAGTATGTCTTGACAATTTACAGCACAGGGCTCGTGCCCTACAATGCTTATGTTTCTTTTTTCTGGATCCCCGATCAAGTCGGGGATGACGGCAGGGAAATGACTCTATATGACGGCGATTTTGAAATCTGTCTGCGCCAGAAGTGTCGCTTGCCGGCGGCGGATTTCCTTTTCGGTCAGGATAAAATCCGGACCGACCTGTTCAATCATAATGGAGGAGACGCAAGAGGCGAAACAGCCGGCTCTCCACAGATCGCCGCTCTTGAGATATTCGAAAGTAAACCCGGCCATATAAGTATCTCCCGCGACGGTAGCATCAATCAATTCTATCTTATAGGGAGGAATATCAATAAACTCGTGGCCGTCATATATGACCGAACCCAACTCGGCCAAAGTTACGATGACAATCTTCGGCCCCCAGCTTTTAATAATTTCAGCGGCCCGGTAAGGGTTCTGGCGGCAGTCGATACCGGTCAGAACCTTCGCTTCCAGTTCGTTCGGCTTAACCACCGTAAAGCATCCCAGAAGCTTTTCAATTCCGGGCATCTTGGAATGCTGAATCCGCCCTGATTTATCGATGTTGCGGAGCAGCCCCTGTGGATCGCAGAAAAAGAAACCACTAAAATTATCGGATATAACGGCTATCTCCCCAAAAGAGAGTTCTCCCAAAATCGGCCCAATCAGAACCGCCGTGGAATCATGATAAAGAACCGGGTCAATATGATTAATGCTGCTCGCCTGCGCCAGAACATCAAGCGTGCGATTGCCGAAATCATCGTAATAAATCAAAGAGAAACCGCCGGTCTTAGGTGAAGGCAGAATAACCGGTTCAATCCGAAAGCTAATCACTTTCTTGATCGCATCATTTTTGTAGTCATCACCGACCGCTCCAATTAGCCGGACATTTTCTCCCAATTTAGCCAACGCCAGCGCAGCGTTGGTACTGCAGCCGGAGAGAATCCGCCCCTCGGTCTCAACTTTTTCCGTCTTTATATAATCATAGACCGGGTTGCCGATAGCCGTAATCATTATGACGGTGTTATCCTTTACGATTACCAAGAACTTTGTGGGCGTAGATGAGTCTTTGAATAGAAGTTATATATGAAGTAAGCCCGACAATAATAAGAGCTATTTCCAACACCCGCCAGGTGGGATAATAATGTTCCATAATGGCGCCTACGATTATCAAGACAAATTTCTCCAGCCGGCCCATTATTCCCACGGCGCAATTTTCGATCTTTCCAATCGATTCGGCGGCAGCCCGGGTATAGCTGGCTATTATCATTCCAAATAGGGCAAATAATCCCCATCCCGGATGAACCAAATGCGACATTGTAATACCGGCTAAAATGAAGAATTCCCCATAGCGGTCGGAAACATGATCAAGAACCCCTCCAAAAGTAGTCCCCATATTCCCCGCTCGAGCCGTGGCTCCATCCAGCATATCGGTCAGCGAGGTTATCAGCATCCATACCACCCCCCACCATACTTTCGCCTTCCAGAAAAAGATGCCGGAGATTATCGCGCTGATAAGAGAAATAATAGTCAAGGCATTGGGAGTCAGTCCCATCCTTACACAGATTCTGCCAAGAAACGGAGTTGATTCCTCATAAATCTGTCTCTTTAACTTATTTATCTCGATCATACTGTCCTTGATTATTGAAGACCAATATATTTATGCCGGAAGTAATGTCAAGCGGTATCAGGATAAGTCAGCAAGTCATTGGTTGACAAATAACTTGTATATCTGTATTTTCTGCCACCGTTTGATTAAGATGCTTGAACAAAAACATATACGAAACTTTTCGATAATTGCCCACATAGACCACGGCAAGTCAACTCTGGCCGACCGGCTCTTAGAGGCTACTGAAACAATCTCCGAAAGACAGATGAAAGAGCAGGTATTGGATGATATGGACCTCGAACGGGAAAGAGGGATTACCATTAAGGCCCACGCCATCCGGCTTGCTTACAAGGCTTCCGATGGCAATATATATCAACTCAATCTGATTGATACTCCCGGTCA
>JAPLUS010000031.1 GCA_026397495.1 Candidatus Zixiibacteriota bacterium
CAGGATTTGCTTACTTTGGCCCGCCGGGGTCGTTATGAAATGAAGCCGACCAATATCAATGCCGTTATTGAAGAATATTTGGATTCACCCAGTTTCCTTGGTCTAACCGGCAGAAATCCTAAGGTGATTCTACAGAGCAATCTGGACGATAGAATCAGTCCGATTAACGGTTCGGCATCACACCTGTCTAAAGTGGTGATGAATTTGATCATTAATGCCTTTGATGCTATGCCGAATGGCGGAAGCCTGATTATAGAAACTTCACAGAAGTACTTGAAGCATCTTAGTGGCGACTATGAAGGATTTGTCGAGGGTGATTATATTCTATTGCGTATCAAAGATACCGGGGTAGGTATTTCACAGGAAGACTTAACCAAAATATTTGAGCCATTCTATTCCAAAAAGCAAATGGGAACCAGCGGTAGCGGCCTGGGACTATCTATCGTTTATGGAATTGTAAAAGATCATAAGGGATTTCATGATACTATCTCCGAGATTGGTGCGGGGACAGAATTCATTCTGTATTTCCCGTCGTTACAGGCCAATGTGTCTATAATAGCTGAAGAGCAAATTGATTATTCCGGACACGAGACAATTCTTGTGGTTGATGATATTGAGGAGCAAAGAGAGATAGCCTCCCAAATAATTTCCAGTCTGGGATATAGCGTTGAGAAGGTTTCCAATGGTCGGGAGGCGGTAAAATTTTTGACTGACCGCTCAGTTGACCTTGTCATTCTAGACATGATAATGGAAAAAGATTTTGATGGTCTTGATACCTACCAGGCAATAGTTAAAATCCATTCCAATCAAAGGGTAATTATTGTCAGCGGTTTTTGGGTTACCGATCGAGTTTCCCGGATGCAGGTTCTGGGCGCCGGCCAATATGTCAGGAAACCCTATAATCGTGACACTATAGGAAAAGCTATTAGGGAAGAGTTGGATAAAGGCCGGCTAATCACGGTTTCTTGATTGATTTAAGAATTTAGCAGATCCGGGGCAACTGCTCCCCACTAAACATATCAATGATTCGGCTGGTGCCGATTTTATTTCTTAAGGTGACCATTTTAGAAGGGTTGTCATCGACATGGCCGATTAAAAAGGCCCCTTGACCCAGGGGGTCCGAATGCATTACATCAAGAGCAGAGGCAGCCGTGGAAGATTCTACAAAGACAACCATTCTTCCTTCATTGGCAACATACAGCGGGTCCAGCCCCAATATTTCGCAGGCGCCGCGTACATTTTCTGGAACAGGGATAGAATTTTCATTAATCTCAATATATTTTCCGGAGGCTTCCGCTATTTCAACCAGAGCACTGGCCAATCCCCCTCGGGTTAGGTCCCGCAGACAATGGACCTTGATGCCGGCGGCCAGTAATTTAAGTACCAGACCGGATAGGGGAGCGCAGTCGCTCTTGATGTCACTTTCAAAAGCCAATCCTTCCCACGCCGCCATTATGGCCATCCCGTGCCGTCCAATATCACCGCTGAGCAAAATAGAATCTCCGGCTCTTATACCCGTGGGCATAATATCATAGTCATGCTCAATAATGCCAATTCCGGCCGTGTTTATAAAGAGGCCGTCCCCCTTGCCTCGCTCAACCACTTTTGTATCGCCCGTCACCAATTGGATGGGGATTTCGGCGGCCGCCTGTTTCATCGATTGAATTACTTTCCAAAATGTTTCGGTCGATAAACCTTCTTCAATTATTAACCCGGTGCTTAAATAGAGAGGACGGGCTCCCGCCATCGCCAGATCGTTGACCGTTCCATTAACCGCCATTGTCCCAATATCTCCGCCGGGGAAAAAAAGAGGGTGGACGACATAAGAATCCGTTGTGAAGGCCAAT
>JAPLUS010000411.1 GCA_026397495.1 Candidatus Zixiibacteriota bacterium
TACAAGTCGGCCGCTCTCAATATCGGTCAACTCTCCTTCAAGACCATATCCGACCTCAACCCGTGCTTTTTTCTCTTGTATCGCGACCAGAAACAGGACGCCATTGTCCTTATCTTTCTTACCAACACCCCAGGTTTTAAATATATCGCGGGCGTAATCCTCAATCGATTGATCGCCAATGGTCGGGACAATAAGCACCCCAATCTCGCTGCCGGTCCGGCTACGATAAGCATTGGCTTTGGATTCAAGTTGCTGAATATCGCTTCGGCTGAGGACGCCGGCCCGGTCGGTGACCAGACCTTCGTAATCAGGGAGCGGCGAAGCGGCCAGAAGACCGGCCGTCAGCAAGACAACAATCGTAAAAAAGAGCTTTCTCACTCGGACCAATCCGCCTACTTATTATTGAAGGCGTCTTTCACGCTTGGGGCTGTCTGAGCGTCGGCCTGCGCCACAAAAAACTGCTTGTCATACGGGAAACCGAAAACTGCGCCCGCAATAAGCGCCCTGGCATTCTTCTGACGGAAGGTGTTGTACTCGCGAACTAATTCGTTGTAGGAGCGCCGTTCCTGAGTAATGCGGTTTTCGGTTCCTTCAAGCTGTGTCAACAGATCGGAGTATAGCTGGTCCCCTTTGATCTGAGGATACTGCTCGACGACGACGTTAATAAACGAATTCAACTGGCGCGAGAGTTGACCTGCCAGCGAATCCAGAAGGGCCGGGTTCTTGCTCCCCAGAGCAGTCTGGGCGGAGGTTTTAAGATCGATGACACGTTGACGCAAAGCAATCACTTCGGTCAGGGTCGCCTGCTGCCGCTGCATGAAGTTGTCTACGCTCGCTACCAGATTCGGAACGAGGTCAAACCGACGCTGATAGACGTTCTGTACCTGCGCCCATTTTTCATCGACCCCCTGTGAACGATCTATCAATCCACCGCGGCCGGACCAGATCCAGCCACCAATGATAAGAACAAGCAGAAAAATAGCGCCGATGACAATACCGAAAATTCTCATTGTTATCTCCTTTCACACCTTCGCTTACGAGAGCGCTCTTGGTTGCGAAAATCGCCGGTCACTTAATGACAGGCCGCCGGGAACGCTCATCCGGGAGTCTATATGCATGGTTAAATACCCGAGCGCAACAAGAAAATGTTATTCAATATATTTGCAACAATTTCGATCCGATAGATAAGCGGGCGGGTGTTTAAGCGGTGCCGGTCCGCCTTGGCGGATCTCCCGACACGATTCCCCGGGTGTTAGATTTGGCCAAATGATAACAATATCGGCGCTTTTTTGGGGTTGCTTTTTCTTGAGTGTTTCGGTGTAGTACGCAGATTATTGTTATTTGCTCTTTCACAGTTTCCTTCAGACTCAATCAGTTGAAATAGGTCGAAAATTCTGCACTTTCGACCTACATCGGCCCGCAAACCGGCGCGGGGCCGCTCTTATACAGGAAGAGAATTATATAGGTTGCATCCTTGATATTTAATACGCCGTCTCCATTTGAATCCGCCTCAGGATATCTCCCGGGGCCGCCCTCACAAGGCGGCTCGGGACCACCCTTGTAAAGAAACCTAATAATGTAGGTAAGATCTTGAATCCCGAGCATGCCGCTATGGTTGGCATCACCGGGCACCACGCAGCAGGTGGAATCGGAGCTGAAATTCTGCCGGTATCCTTGATAGAGCCTGTAATTGTCCGCATTGCCGGTTCCTGCCGTCATGATGGGCACGCCGCCGTCCGCATTTTTGACCGGAGGAGTCCCTGCATGGGCACTGAAAATCATACAGAGAAACATCAAAATTACAAATTTCCGCATAACAAACCTCCCTTGTGTAGAATCAATGGTCCAACTTATTTTGCAAATCCGCATCTTGAAATGCAAGATACGCAAGAAATATAGACTAAATTATCCAATTGTCAAATAACGGATTTTCTCGAACCTACCGTCGTGGTTACTTCCTTACTTTAGTAAAGCACTATACTCCAAAAGAATACAAAAACGTAAGCTTCCCTGTCAAGTGGATAGTTCATCGGCGGAGTGCCCTTAAACTGATGTTAAGAGGGTGGTTTAAATAGACCCATTTGTTAGAGCGTGTTGAAAAACCTCCTGTCTTCGACCTGCGCCGTCGGGAATCCTTGAGTCTGTCCTGCCGGAAAACTGAGCCGGGAGGAATTGGCGACGCCTCCCCTACTATTAATGGACGGGTGCCGCTAAGAATAAAGTATTTGATCATAGGCGGCGCAAAACTTGCCACCCCCAAACAAATTTAGGGGTGGCACTCAAGCGGGCACAAATAATCCCTTAACTGATTGTGTTTTAAGATATTGACTTTTTGTGCGTAATTTCATATCAATTCCCGGCATAAGCAAAGACTAAAACTGAAAACGAGGAGGTGTCGATGTGTAAGAGAAGCGGAATTTTAGCATTATTTCTATTTCTATCGTTCTCTCTTTTTTCCGGTGTGGCGTTTGCGCAGCTTTTCAACGTCAAGGTCGATTATGCAGCCGGCAGCAATGCCTATTCGGTTTATTGTGCGGATCTGGACGGGGATCTGGATATGGATCTGGCGGTGGCGAACTATTTGGGCACCAGCGTCTCCATACTAAAAAATAATGGTGATGGGACATTTCAGACCAAGGTTAATTACACGGTGGGGACTCTGCCCACATCTGTTTTCTGCGCGGATCTGGATGGAGATCTGGACATGGACCTGGCGGTGGCAAATGTCACCAGCAACACGGTTTCGATCCTGAAAAACAATGGCGATGGGACTTTTCAAACCAAGGTTGACTACGCAACCGGAGCCGGGGCCCGTTCTGTTTTCTGTGCCGACCTCGATGGAGATATCGATTTGGATCTGGCGGTGGCGAATTTTTCGGGTACGAGCGTTTCCATCTTGAAAAACAATGGCGACGGGACTTTTCTGGCCAAGACCGACTATACCGCGGGAAGCGGCCCTCGTGTCATTTATTGTGCCGATTTGGACGGTGATATCGATCTGGACTTGGCTGTAGCCAATAGCGGCACCAACAATGTTTCTATCCTGAAAAACAATGGTGATGGGACTTTTCAGACCAAAGTGGACTATGCCGCCGGGACCGGGGCGCGCTCCGTTTTCTGCGCGGATTTGGATGGCGACCTTGATAAGGATTTAGCTGTGGCCAACTATGGCGCCAGCACGGTCTCCTTTTTCGAGAATAATGGCGACGGCACTTTTCAGGCCAGTGTTAACTATAGTACGGGCAATGCGCCAGCCTCTGTTTACTGTGTGGATCTGGATGATGATGACGATTTGGATCTGGCAGTGGCGAATTTCACCGGCAGTTCCGTATCCATTTTAAGGAATAATGGGGATGGGACTTTTCAGGCGAAGGATGATTATGAGGCAGGAAGCGGAGCGATGTCTGTTTTCGGCACCGATCTGGATGGCGATTCCCATATTGATCTGGCGGTGGCAAATCAAAACGCCAATAATGTCTCTATCTTTCTCAATGCGACTACTTATGTCGAGGAAGGCCCGGACCATACAATGGCAACTTCCTTCTTGCTCCGGCAGAACTATCCCAATCCGTTTAATCCGGTAA
>JAPLUS010000412.1 GCA_026397495.1 Candidatus Zixiibacteriota bacterium
CTCGTTAAATTCCGGCATATGTGGATACGAGAAATAGATCTTAAAACTGGTCGATCTATAACCATGATAGATAAATACAAAAACCCATATGTGTAAAGGATGTCCTGACACAAAGTGTAAAGGATGTCTTGACAATTTACAACCCCTTAGGGTCCTGACATTGCGTGAAGCGCAAAAACTTCTTTATTCCGGCTGTTCCCACTGTCAGACAAATGGATTTAATATGAAATCATCTCGATAATGATTATGGAGAACGAATAGAAGATGTCGGGTTTCTCAAACATCCGCCTGACGGCGGATTCTCTCGAAACCCGACCTACGAGTACTGCCTGCCATAGCTGTGGTGGGGAATCAAGACACAAATGGCAGAACCACAAGACTTCGTCCCGGGTTCTGCCCTACCTCAACTTAATGTCTCTACATCGTCTTGGCCAGCTCTTCCAATAGCTCTTTCTGGCGCGGAGTAATGTCTTTGGGCACGGTGATATTTACTTCCAGATACTGGTCCCCTTGAGCACCATTGACCGCCAGACCCTGTCCTTTAAGGCGAAGCATAGTTCCATGTGCCGTTCCGGCCGGAATACTCAAATTGACGTCTTTGGTCAGGGTATGCACCGGTACTTTGCATCCCAACACCGCCTGTGGAAAAGATATTTGCACTTTGGTATAAATATCATTTCCCTTGCGCTCGAATTTTTGATCTTTTTTCACATTCACGGTAATTATTAAATCTCCCTTTAGTCCGCCGTTAGCGCCTGGATTTCCCAGCCCTTGCAGGCGAATCCTGCCGCCGTTATCTATTCCGGCGGGTATTTTAACACTTATTTTCTTTCTCACTTTTATCTGGCCGGAACCGCGGCAATTACGGCACGGCCTTCCCGGCAGAACCCCTTTGCCGAGACATCGGGGACAGGGACGGGAGACAGAAAAAGCTCCCTGAGCATAGTTAATCATTCCTCGACCGTCACACTGGGGGCAGGTGGTTTGGCCGCTTCCCGGCTCGGCGCCCTTGCCGGAACAGACCGGACAGCTTTCCGATCTGTTAATTGCAATTGTTTTTTTAATTCCGGAGACAGCTTCACCGAAAGAGATATCCAGAGTCAGGGCTAAATCATTCCCCCTTGACGGTGACCGCCGGCCGCTCCGGCCTCGCTCGAAGATTGTATCATCACCAAAAATGGAACTGAAAATATCGGCAAAAGAACCGAAACCTCCGATATCTTCGCTGCGAAATATATGCTCAAACTGCGAGGGGTCAAAACCGCCGCTTTGATAAGAACCGGTTCCTGAACCGCCTCCGAAAGCGCCATACTTGCGCATCATATCATACTGCTGACGCTTCTGCTGGTCGCCCAGAACTTCGTACGCCTCGGATATATCCTTGAACCGATTCTCGGCCCCTTTATCCCCTTTGTTACGGTCAGGATGATGCTGCTTGGCCAGCTTCCGAAAGGCCTTTTTTATCTCATCCTGAGAAGCACTTTCGGATACGCTCAAAACATTATAATAGTCTTTCGACATCTATAATCCTCAACTGCCTTTCTATGGAAGATCTCCTGACTTTACACATTATCAAAACTACAAAGGTTTGTCAATGAAAAGGGGGCCCGCAATACCGCCCGGAGTCTGCCGGAAATACGCCTCGGCGTCATTGTGAGCCCTGACCGTTATTGTCGGGGCGGCGAAATATTTATTTTCAACCACCCCCTTTATTCCTTAATTGACTACCTCAAAGTCGGCATCGACCGGCTTATCCTCCGGCTTCTTTGGCTGATCACCATCCGAAGCAGCCTTTTCAGTCTGTTCGGCTCCCGGGGCGGCCTTTTGATACATCGTCGCCGCCGCCGCATGCCAGAGCTGATTTAGTGCCTCCATCGCCCTTTCCATCTCGCCGATATTGTCCGATTTGATTGCCTCTTTTACTCGATTGATACCGGCCTCAATCCTGGCGCGATTATCAGCATCAAGTTTATCGCCATATTCCTTAAGATTTTTCTCGGTCTGGAATATCGACGCATCAGCGTTGTTGCGAACATCGATGCGATGCCTCTTTTCCTTATCCTCGGTCTCATGCGATTTGGCATCGTTGACCATCTTTTGAATATCGGCTTCCGTTAGGCCAGAGGAGGCCTCAATACGGACATTCTGCGATTTGCCGGTCGCCATATCTCTGGCGGTGACATTCAAAATGCCGTTGGCATCGATATC
>JAPLUS010000224.1 GCA_026397495.1 Candidatus Zixiibacteriota bacterium
CGATTAGAGATAGAGCAGTATTAAGATAAGCAGCTTCGTATCCGACCAACCCTTCGTTGGCAACTGACTGAACCATCTGGAAACCCGGATCGGTCGTGTCGGCATTCGTATCGGAATCGGTAGCCCTCGAATTGCATCCCATAAGATAGGTAAGACCCAGACCAAGGATGGCAACGAAAGCCAATAGAAAAAGCCTTTTCATCGTAATTCCTCCTACATAGAGACTGAAATTAGCCATTTCTATTGTTATCGGATAGAAACCCCCATTTTTTAGAAATAAGTTTTGGATTTTAAATCATCATCTTGTCAAAAATGGACGGCAAGCCAAAAGAGGAATCATAATTATAGATTCCCTTTCCCCTTTAACCCGCCTTTTCGCAAAGCGCGGGCGAATTTACTCTCTTTCTGAAAGACAACCGGAATTCCGCATGCTTTAAAAATACTTTCAATCCCGGCCATTACTTCCAGATAATCTTTTTTGTCCGACAATTCTACTTCCAGCTCGTATTCCAAACTGCCGTCAGAGTATTCCATATTATCGATTTCGAAACAGAGAGGAATACCATTGATAATATCGCCGGCGATGATGCGGTGGTTAAGAAAATATACCCGTTTTATTAATGGCTTTTCGCGCGGGCAATTCGGAAGTGCGTCGATAATACTCCGGGGCAAGGAAGATATGGTAATGCCGTCATTAAACAGGCGCTCTGCTTCTGTTGGCGACAGCAGCGATGTAATTTCCGGTCTGATAGCGAGTCCATTTTGGGTGGCGGTATTAGCCCCCTTGGCGGTAATTGAGGTCGAGAGATTTTCTTTTCTTATCCGAAGAGTCCAGCCGGCCAGCGAAAGGTCCCAATCTTTAGTATCAAAAAAGTAATTCTCCTGTCTTATCTCTTTTAGATTATCCTTGAACTGCTTCAGCAGTTTGTTGTAGTTATTTTTGTCGAGTAGATTGAGTTTGATTTCAATTTCATTTTGCATAGAGTGGCTACCAAATATTAATAGAAGTCCCGCCGTGGCGGGACTTCTATATAGTAATTGCTTTATTTAAAGCGCCGCGGCCATCTGGCCTCCCATTCCACAACTATCGGACTGGCGACAAATATGGAGGAATAGGTGCCGATAATCACCCCCAGGATCATGGCCAAAGCAAAATCATGCAGAACCTCGCCGCCAAAAATAAAGAGAATTATTACCACCAGGAGCACGGTCATCGAAGTTATAATGGTTCGTGAGAGTACTTCATTAATGGAGCGATTGACCGTTTCGACAAATTCCCCCTTCTTGCGAAATTTCTTCAAATTTTCCCGAATACGATCGTAGACAACCACCGTATCGGTAAGTGAGTATCCCGCCAGTGTTAGAAGAGCGGTTATTACCAATAGAGTTATCTCTTTGTTGAATATGTAAAATATGCCCAGGATAGCTATCACATCGTGGAAGGTGGCAATAGTGGCGGCTACGCCGGAGCGATAGTCAAATCGAAGCCAGATATAGACCAACATTCCCAGAGCCGAAATCAGAATGGCCCAACGGGCGCTTTTTTTCAGTGCTTCCCCGACGGCCGGGCCGATGGTATGCTCGGAATCCTTATCGAATCTGTTTCCGGGAAAGGTTGTGGCAATGACATTCATTATTCTATCCACCGCCTTTTCCCCACCGGCGGCTACCTCGGGCACTCTTATGATATAGGCATTGGCAACATTGAAACGTTCAACCTTTTGGATGGAAGCTTCGGCGAAGCCGCTATTGATAACGGCATCGCGCAAATCGGCAACATTGATCGCCCTCTCAAAATTCCCCTGAATCATCGTCCCACCGGCAAAGTCGATCCCCATTTTCCCCTTGCCCAGCAATATCATCACAAAAGCAAAGAGGCCGATGGTAACCAATATACCCGAAAAGGTGAATGCTTTATACCGCTGTCCGATGAAATCTATATTTGTTTCTTTGAGTAATCTAAACATTGTTTGCCTCCTGATTATATGCTTAAAGTCCGATATCCTTTGCGGATGTCAAAAATCATCTTGGTTATAACGACGGCGGTATAGAGGGATATCGTTACGCCCCAGAATAGTGAAACGGCAAATCCTTTGATGGGTCCGGCGCCAAACAGAAATAGAGCCCCGGCTGTTATCAGGGTTGTTACATGACTATCAATAATAGTCAATAAGGCTCTATCATATCCGGCGTCAATGGAAGCCCGAATTGTTTTGCCGGATCGCAATTCCTCACGAATTCGCTCAAATATCAGAATATTGGAATCGACCGAAATACCGATGGTCAGAATAATTCCGGCGATACCCGGCATGGTTAAAGTGGCTCCCAAGCCGGCCATAATGGCCAACAAGAAAAAGATGTTGAACAATAGACCGATATCGGCAATTAAACCGGAGAGGCGGTAGTATATCCCGACAAAAAGGAAAACGGCAATTAATCCGGCCAGTGATGATATTAAGCCCTTTCTGATTGAGTCGGAGCCAAGAGTTGGACCGATAACGGCCTTCTCGATAATTTCCACCGGGGCCGGCAGGGCACCTGCCTTGAGGACGATTTCAAGATTCTGGGCATCCTTTATAGTTGCTGAACTGCCCATCGTAATCTGCCCCTGATTTCTTATTTTAGAATGAATAAATGGCGCCGACTCCACTTTGTTATCAATGACGATGGCCAGCGGCTTATCAATATTGGCTCCGGTGAGACGAGCAAAAGAGGCGGAAGACGGGCCTGAAAGCCGAAAATCTACCGTATGCCCCTGATATGAATCTCTACTTATAGTGATTCTTTCCAGATTCTTTCCCAAAAATTGCACTTTATTTTTCAATATATAGAGCGTATAGACCGACTGCCCGGAACGAATTTCAGGTCTTGTCGACCACGCGAATTGAACATCATCGGGAATTATTCTTTTCACCTCCGGCATGGCCAACACCTTTTCAAGTATTCTTCTATCCCTTTCCGGTACCACATAGCCCGGCCATGATATGTTGTTATTGCCATCATAAAGACCCGGTTCCAGGTATTGGGTAAAAGGGGTTTCTCCCTCGCCCATGGCAGAATCGGAAACCCCGCTGGTATCTCTACCCAAAATCTCAGCAAAAACATCCTTGGCGGTATCGGCGGCCTGAGGCGAAACCGGCTCGGCTGTTTTCTGCTGGGGTTTAGATGTTTTAGAGGAATCAATTTTCTGAGAGGCTACCACGATAGAGTCAATTTTTTTAAGAATCAAATTGGCATTTTCCGGAGATTCAAGAAGTTTAAACTCCAGCTGGGCTGTCTGACCGATAATATTTTCCGCTTGAGCGGCATCGGTATAACCCGGCAGATCGACAATAATCCTATCATCTCCCTGTTTCTGAATAACCGGCTCGGTTACACCGGTAAAATCCACCCGGTTGCGGATGACCTGTATAGCTCTGTCAACGGCATCGCCACGCGCTGATGGTTCAATTTTTTCCTGCATTACTCGCAGAATGACATGCAACCCACCTTGCAGGTCCAGCCCCAGGCGCATCGCTTTTCTTTCCAGTTCTTGAGCGGAGCCGGGTCGACGCTCCTCCATTTTTTGCTTATCGGGCGCTGAAAGTGTCCAATACCTGAGAGTATTCCAGAAGCCAATCACACCCAGCACCACTAAAATTCCGGTTACAATAAACCGCCAACTTTGATTCTTCATAGGGCAATTCCTTAAACTATTATTTAAAAATTACTACTTATTCTGCTTAGGATGGAAAATATGGAGAAAAATATCTAGCTGGTCCCAGAAGGTTTGGCGCCAATCAGCGTAAATTCCAAAGCCTTATCAGGTGAAATGGAACCGGCCGTTGTCAGGAGGTCAAGCTGCCGAATATCAATATCATGGGCATCCCTATAAGTGGTCCCTTTTGAAGCGGGATGATTATCATCGGCATTATATCCGTTAACTACCGCCGGTATAGTCAGAACAAAAAACCTGTTGGAACCGGCCGGCTTACTGCCTACTATTGAATCAGTATCCTGAGAGGTACTATCGATCGCAAGGGATGTACCTTTTATGGCAGATTTAGCCGTCAAAATTCCATCGATACCGACCGGGTTTGCCACCGTACCGGCAGCAATAAAAATTACCGCCAGAATCCCGGCGACAAACAAGAATATACAGCCGATCTTTCCGGACTGTTTTACTTTGATATGAACCATAATAACTTGCTACAAATATATCTTAAAATGAGCCACTGTCAATTTAAATCTACCCTTTCCGCTTGACAGGGCGCGCCGGAAAGGATAGCTTAATGCTTTAGCGTAAACAAAGTTACAAACTATAAAAGCTGCTTTGATTCTTCCAAATTACCAATATACTCAACGCTTTAGCAAGTGGCCTCTCCGGATCGGAGAGATTCTCTTTCTGTTGGTTTTTATAGCCGGTTTCTTGAATTCCGCCTTGGCCCAAGAAAATCAGATTAAGCAATTTGAACTGGATAATGGAATGCGGGTGATATTGAAGGAGAATCATTCCTCACCGATGACAACCAGTCTTATTTTTGTCAATGCCGGAAGCAAATTTGAAACTGAATACAATAATGGTGTAACACACTTTTTGGAGCATCTGCTGTTTGATGGGACCGCCTCGCAATCACAGGAGGCCTTGTCGGGGGGGATTGAACGGCTTAGCGGCTATATCAACGCTTTCACGGATAAAGCTTTTACCTGCTATCTGGTGTTAATGCCTAAGGATTATATCGACTATGGGATGGCCACTCAGGCCGATATGCTTTTCAACTCGAATTTTCCCGAGGATAGATTTCCCAAGGAGAGAGGCATTATCATTGATGAGATGAAGATGAATGATGATGCTGAGGGTGCCCCGGCTGAAGACTATTTTACGGAGCGGAATCTGGCCGGCACTCCCTATGCCCTGCGGGTAATAGGTTACCCCTCAACGATTGCCAATATTCCGCGCGAAACGGTCATCGATTATTGGAAAAAATTCTACGGCCCCAATAATATGACCCTTCTGATAATTGGTGATTTTGATACGCCCCGAATGACCGAAACCGTAACATCAATCTTCGGCAAATTTCCCAAAGTCCCTCTTCCGTCGGCGCCAACAATGGAGTATAAACGGCTCTCCGGAAAACAGATTTTTAAGGCGGCCGCCAAAACCAAATCAACCTATATCGATATCTCCATCGAAGCTCCCCAATTTAACGATTCCGACTACTTCGCTATGACTCTTCTGCAGGATTATCTCTCTGATGAAGAAAATTCCCCACTTGTCAAAATTCTTAAATCCGATATCGCTCCACTGGCGACATCTATTTCCGCGAATCTGGATACCAGGGAGGAATTCTCCCGACTGAATATCGAGATTGTTACTGAAAAAGCGGACAAAGCCGATTTTATCATTTCGCTGGTCGACAGAATATTGGATAGTCTGAAATCTAATCTCCCTTCTGAGGAATTGCTCGATGGATATAAAATAAGTCGTCGATGTCGGGATATCTATATGTCCGAAAAACTGCACCATTATGCTTTTACTATCGCTCCCCTTTTGGCCATAACCGGCTGGAATTTCTTTGAAAAACTTCCCGAGCGAATTGATTCGGTAAAAATATCTGATATGGAACGAGCTATTAAAAATTATTTGGAGGTTCCCAGCTATATTGCTACGGTGGTCTCCCCTCAGACACAGGGAAACGAATCGGTTTATAAGTCGGAGGAACCATCCGCAGATGAAATTGTTGCCTACTATAGGAGTGTTAAATCCCCATCATATGATTTGAACAGCGGCAAAAATTTCAAAATGCCTGTCGTCAAAGAGATTTCGGCCCCCGAGACAAAATATGCCAAATATCTTAAGGAAACCTTCAGCAATGGGCTGACCGTCGTGATTAAGTCCAATCCGGATAGCCGCGTTTTTGCCTTGAATGTTATTGGGCGGAATCGGTCAGCGACCGAACCTGAAGGGAAAGATGGTATCACGGATTTTATGAATCATTTGCTTGAAAAGGGGACCGTCACCAGGCCGGCCGAGAAATTAGCAGGGGAGCAGGCCTCAATTGGCGCCAATGTAACATTATACGACAATCCCTGGATTACATACGATGATCGCTATACCACCCGTCAATTCTCTTTTCTGAAATTCGAGACTATCGATGAATTCACGGAAAAGGGGATTGAGTTATTTGCGGATATAGTCGCTCATCCGGCTTTTGATTCGGTTGAGGTGGAAAAAGTCCGCGGAGAAATACGGGGCCGCCTGGGGAGAAATACCGGCTCAACCTACAAGACGGCACACAATCTATATTATGCCGCTTTATTTCAAGGAACCCCTTATTCCAAAACCATCGAGGGGAATTTGGCGACGGTCGGCGGAATAACTATCGCCGATCTAAAAGATTACTATCATAAAATATATTCGCCTGAAAATATGATTATTACGGTTGGCACCAGTCAGAACCCGGAAAAGATTATGGCCCTTATTAAAAACAGTCTGGGGCAAATTCCGAAGACCGGATTTGTTCCGGTTGAGCCAATCCGTCCGGCCAATATTTCCGGAGTAAAAGCGGCTTATCAGAATATGGAAAAAACACAGACTTATATTTATATGGGGAATCTTCTGCCGTCGGTGGCATCCCCCGACGCTCCCGCTTTGAATGTTGCCGCCTATATTCTTTCAAAGCGATTGCAAAATAACTTAAGAGAAACTCAGGGGCTGACTTACTCGGTTGGCGCCTCGATAACTTTTGACAAACATTTTGGCTGGTTCTTTTGTACCATCGGAACTGATACCTCCAATTTTGTAAAGGCCCGAGATGGCATTATCGCCGAGATTGAAAAATTGAAAGCGAGGATGCCTACTGACGATGAGATAACCGAAGCGATTAATTCTATCTGGGGTTCCGATTTAATGGCCAAGCTATCACGGATTAATCAGGCATTTTATATGGGGGTGAATGAGTATCTGGGGGTTGGCTATGACTACGACGATGTTTATATCGATAAAATCCGCCGCGTAGATAAAGGAATGGTAATAAAAGTGGCGCGCCGTTATTTTGACAGCAAGAATTATGTGATAGCGACAGCCGGGAAAATATAGGGATAGATAGGGCGAACGACAATAGGCTGTGATCGGCGAGTCCTTTAGACTCGCCGTATTTTATTTAGTAGGGCAGAACCCCAGACGAAGTCTTGTGGTTCTGCCATTTGGAAGGTTAAAATCCCCTTGGTGGAAGGATGCAGTTCCGATGGGGGCTTTGACATCTTTTATTTTGACAGTAAAGGTAGGGCGGAACTGAGGTTGCCCCAAAAAAGTGGACACTGAATTAAGCATGAGATATTATAATTATGGTTAAGGAGGTGTCTAAATGGGAGAGAAGCGGCGTCAGTTTGACAGGGATTATAAGTTATCGGCGGTGCGGTTGTTGGAGCAATCGGATCAGCCCTTGGAATTGGTGGCGCGGGGATTGGGTATTAGTGGCAGCATGCTTCGGCGCTGGCGAGAGCAAGTTAAGATGAAGGGTTCAGATAGTTTCAGTGAATTGGGACGTCAGGATCGCTCGGAGATATTGCGTTTGCGTCGTGAGAACAAGGATTTGAAGCGTCAGATAGAGATTCTAAAAAAAACGTTTGGCTTTCAGGGTCGGGCCAAAAGGAGAAATACCAGGCCATAGCCGATCAATCGTCTGCGTATCCGGTTCGGGTTGTGTGTTGGCTTTTGGGGATATCGGCGAGTGGTTATTATCGCTGGTTGGGGCGATCGGAGAGCCGTCGTAGCCGGGAGAATCTTGAATTGGTAGAAGAGATGTGGAAAATACATGAGTTGATGGATCGAACGTATGGTTCACCGCGGATGCATAAAGAGCTTTGTGCCCGAGGGTATTGCTGTGGGCGCCATCGGGTAGCACGGCTGATGAGGAAACACGAGATAATTGCCAAGATGACGATTCGCTTCCGGCGCCTGACGAAGGCAGGCAAGCGGAAGCCTGCGGCGGACAATATCTTGGACCGAAAGTTTCAGGTTTCCCTGCCCAATCGGGTATGGGCCTCAGATATCACCTATATAAAAACAGCGGAGGGGCATTTGTATTTGGCCGTAGTGCTGGATCTTTATAGTCGTCAGGTGGTTGGATGGGGGATGTCATCCCGGCTTAATCCGGATTTGGTGATTAAGACTTTAGGCCAGGCGGTGGCGAAGCGTGATTTGCAGCCGGGT
>JAPLUS010000124.1 GCA_026397495.1 Candidatus Zixiibacteriota bacterium
GTTCTCAATTTTTCCGCTCTGGTCGATTTCAATTTTCGTGTTCAATATATACTATCACGAGAGAACTAATAATTAAACGATTTGTCAATTTTTTTCTCTTCTTCTCTCCTCGGCTGCCCGCACTTCTCTCTCATCCATGCCAAAATGGTGGGCGATCTCATGCCAGACAGTATTTTTGACGATCTCTTGAATATCTTTTTCATCTTGAGCAGCTGATTCGATTGATTCTTGAAAAATGGTTATTTTATCCGGCAGAACGCCGCTGTAACCCAAACCTCTACGCGTTTGAGGCACACCCTCATAAAGACCAAACAAAACCATATCTTGCCGTAAATGTAATTTTTTTGCTTGAGCTTCAGTCGGCCGTGGCTCGATGACAATGGCGACATTGTTTAATTGTTTTAAAAATTTTTCCGGAATTGCCGAAATTCCTTCTTTAACAATTTGTTTAAATTTATTTCGTTTTAGAAACATTCAACTTTATTTATCTTTCGGGGGATGTTTGCGGAGGTGTTCTTGCCCCTGCGGCGTCCGTTCCCAGCGTATAAGATGATAAATACCCTTAGCTTCGCGAACTGCTACAAATTCTTCAACTGCCGCTTTAGGATAGCCAAGTGCCAAACCTAGTTCACGTTCATATTCTTTGGGATCTATTTGCTGCTGGACCTTCGCCGTCACTAGCTCTTTAATCCTAGCTGCCAATTCCGGCTTACGACTAAAAATTAATGACCCACGCCCACTCTCACCACCATCCTGAGTTTCCAGGGTGACTACCTCGTATCTTGGGGCAGCTTCGCGAAAAGAATCTATCAACCCTTTGGTCTCCCCTCCCCAGGCAAGAGAAACTATTGCAGCGGGTTTAACATTAGCAAAAACGCCGGCGGCATCCAGAACATCCGGCTTGAGACCCTCTTCCAGCTCAAAAGCTACACCCGGAGAGTATGCCTCGGGAGTAGGAGTAAAATCTTTAACCCTATCGATCAGTTGTTCAATAGTCACTGGCCCATGTTCTGCTTCTGGCGAACTTTCATCAATCATATTTTATTTTTAATACATCTTTGTTCCGAGAGGCGCGTCTTTATCTGGGATGGCCAAAACAACGCCACCATTTTTATCGGTAAAACCAAGTGTCAAAGCTTCAGAAGTATAATTGCCTATTTCTTTAGGCGATAAATTGACCACTCCCATTACCAACCTGTTCATTAAATCCTTTTTGGTGTAATTTTTGGTAATTTGCGCCAGAGAAATTTTTTGGCCAATTTCTTTGCCAAAATCAATCGTCAATTTATAAGCATTAATGCGCAGCCCTTCCGGCTCCTCGACCTTGATAATTTTTCCGACCCTAACATCAACTTTTTCAAAATCATTGTATAATTTTTTGGTAATCAGGGATTTTTGGCATAAGTTAATCTAAATTAATATTATCAATCCCGGCGAATTCTTTGACGACGATTGGCCTAATTTTTGGTTTAATGGTGAGATTGATATGAGTATAAGTCATTTCACTCTCCCCACCAATGCTTTCGCAGTCATCTTCAAGCAAAATATTGGGCATTACTCTTTCGGCAACATCTTTATATTCTTCGCCTGCTTGACGATAGAGTAGCTCCCTTTCCGGAAAATGATATTTTTTGAGCACATTTTTTATCTCTTCAATTTCATTCTTTTCGGTTCTTGAAGTCAAATAATAAATCTCCGTGCCCTGCTCTTGCCAAGCCTTTATTTTCTCCGGTGCATTGCCGATTGGAACGTAAGTAGCAAAATCATCAACCGATTCTTCATTTTCTTTTACCTGCTCAACAATCTCCTCGCGGTTTTTACCCTGAGCATTTTTGTGCATTATTATCGTGCCTTCAGTAAAAATTAATAATTTCATAATTAGTAATTCTATTTTACCAAAAAAAGCGGTTGCCCGCCTTCTTTATTAAAAAACCCGCAAGCTGGGCATGGCGCCTGCGGGCATAAGGTCTCGACGGTCATCGATTCGGATTCGGGCAATGACGGCTCGAACGGCTGTTTCTGGACGTCGCCCAGCGACTTGTAGGCGCTTTGGAACCAAAGCCATGTGTCTTCTCCGAACTGGGGGTAGTCCTTGTGGTTCTCGATGGTGGCAAGCTTACGCCTAAGTTCTTGCGCCCCGCCTGACACCTCTTCAGGAAGGCCAAGCCGCCTTGTCGCTGCTTCTGCCTGGTTGATGCAGTCAGCCATTGTCTTTTTGGCTTTAGCCTCTGTTTCCTCACTGATTGTCTCAGCAAGCAGGGTCACGGTTCCGCAGAGGTAGCCGAGGGAGAATGCATCAAGGCAGCGTCCCGAAATGAGTTGACAGCGTTCGAAGCACAAATCCGAGTAGCGAATTGATGCTTCGACCGCTTCTACGTGGCTTCGGACCGTCGCTGGATCAGGATCAAGTTCGACCCCCAGGATGTCAAACTCCTGCCTAAGCAGATTTTCGCATTCTGCTCGGGTTTTTGGTTGTTCCAGAGTCCGCACCCAGAGGTTAATCTGATAGCCGGCGAGAGCCGAAACAGTGGTGAGCTCGTCTTCGAGCTCCTGGGGCAGCTGGGGTGAGGGACGGATGACAATGATGATGCGCCGGGGTCTGTTCATATCGACAAGGATGGCAGCCAGTATGACAATTGCCGCGACCGAGAGAGCAAGCGAAACAGCCGCTATGGAACGCATTACACCTCATCCCTCCCTTTGGTGGTAGTTCGGAACTAATTAATAATTTATATCAGAGTTCTATTATTTTCAAGTCAAAATTAAAGAGTAAAAACAAAGGAATAAAAGTCAATTCAAAACTATTGACTAACTTATTATTATGTGATATTATCTGCGGTAAGCAATGGATTTCCATTCCCGCAACGGAAAGGACTGAGTCGACATGGCGTTCACCGCGGCCGGCTTGAGATTGGCTGCCAAAGCCATCCTTGTCGATGGGGAAAATGGCATCGGGGCAGCCACACGATTCACTGATGAGGAGACAGCGAGAGTGCTCTATCAGGCATTCCTCGACAATCACAGCATCCTCACACGCCACACCGCCGAGGAGCCGTTCACCTGTCCCTGCCCCCCGAGGGAGCGAGAGCTACTCCAGTTCGCCAAGGACTACGTCACCGCCGACCAACATCCCCTCTACGATGAGGCCATTGCCATCCCAGATGGCCTGGTCATCACCGATCCTGCGGGGAACTACGTCACCACGATCCCATGAAGTACCCTCCGTAAGAACCACCCGCCCAGGCGGGCAACCAAAGTCGTACCGGTTGCCCGTTTTTTTTACCAAAAAAGGCGCCAAAGCGCCTTATTAAAAAAACTTATTACTACTGGCGTAAAACCCCCAGCTCCAGCTGGGGGATATAAGCCAGCCCGGAGCGAGCCATAGCGAGCGGAGGAGTAACGAACTCGCCGAGGCATAAGGCCGAGGATACCCCCGACTTCAGTCGGGGGTAGTTCATTACTTCAGAAATCTATATCGTGAACCCGCTATTAATCCTATCCCCATTATCCAAATAGGAATAGCCCATAACTTATTCTCAAATTCTTCTTTCGTTATTAATAAAAATATCACTGCTATTGCTACAATTGCTATTCCGATCCAGAACATTGGTTTATTCTCTTTTCCCGCCTTTTGTCCCTTATATCTCATCCTGCTTTTTACTATATAAATTACGGCTAATGTAATAATAATAGTTAATATGATAATAGATATCGCTATGTAGGGCATATTTTATTTACTTAATATCTTTCTCTATTTTACCATAAAAAGGCGGCTGCCCGTCACTTTTTATATCAATAGGGAGACAATCGCAAGATTGTCGCCCTTTTTGTTAAAAGTTTTTCAAAATTTGGGTCACTTTTTCGCCGTAGGGAGAAAGTGTATGCACCACCTGTCTTCCTTTATAGTTTTTATTAATAAGACCAGCTTTATACAGACGCCAAGTATGTTCAGAGACTGTTTTGCGGTTAGCATTTAGTTTGTCTGCGATTCTGAATAATGAGATCTGCGGAGATTTTTTTATTAAAAACAAAATATCAATTCGCCAATGATTAGCCACTCCCTTAAAGACTCTTTCCAATTTTCTGCTTTCTTTTACTGCCATGCACTACTATCTTATGCGAATAGGGAGACAATCGCAAGATTGTAGCCGTATTACGTTAAGAGATA
>JAPLUS010000203.1 GCA_026397495.1 Candidatus Zixiibacteriota bacterium
AATCATTTCTCATCCTGTTTATGCTCCCGAACATCGGAAAAAACGGATAATCAAAAAGGAACACCACCACTACATTAGGAGATGTCAGGCCTGTCAGGATTTAACCGTAAGACTTATTCGTCGGGAAGGACCCGATTTCTATATCCCCAATTCACGTTTCCCACGCAAAAAGCATCTTAAACCAGTCGAAAAAAACTGGTAATTCAGCCCTTTTCCTTTTGTCTATTTAAAAGAAATTGTAAGGTCATAACTCATTGTGATACTTATATTTGTTGCCGCATTTTCCCCTTGCAACATCTTTTTAATTGTCGTATAATTCATTGCTATGGCAAATACTATTAAATTAACCGGCAAACAATCATCGACTAAACTGAGTAATTTGCTGGATAAAATTCTCGCTAACTCGGGAATCTCCTATAACTTGGGAGGCTGGCGCGTGGTCGTCAACTGGCCGGAAATCGTAGGCAATAAAATTGGCCAGGCATCCAAAGCTATCAGATTTGAAAATGAAACACTTCTGATCTCTGTTCCCGATTCTATCTGGCGCCAGCAGTTATCGCTTGAGACTGATGCCATTTTGGAAAAGATTCACAGCACACCTGGAGGCAAAGCAGTTAAGAAAATCCATTTTGTCTCATAGGTCTAAAGAGGACTCCAATTTAAATGAAAGAGGATTATACGGCACTCGAAAAAGAAAATAAAAACGGTCAGAATTATGATGCCACCAGCATTACGGTAATGAAGGGGCTGGAGGCGGTCAGACGCCGTCCGGCGATGTACATCGGCGATATCAGCTCACGAGGTTTGCATCATTTGGTCTATGAGGTAGTCGATAATTCCATAGATGAGGCGATGGCGGGATTTTGTAACACTATCAAAGTTGAAGTCGGAACGGATAATTCCATCACCGTTACTGATAATGGCCGCGGCATTCCGATCGATATGCATCCAACTCAGAAAAAATCAGCGCTGGAAGTAGTCATGACGATGCTTCACGCCGGCGGAAAATTTGATCACGCCAGTTATAAGGTTTCCGGCGGACTTCACGGTATCGGCGTTTCAGTTGTTAATGCCCTTTCCGAATGGTGCTGGGTGGAAGTCAGCCGTGACGAAAACATCTACCGTCAGGAATACAAACGCGGCATCGCGGTTGCCGACGTTAAAAAAATTGGGCCGAGCCGCCAATCAGGGAATAAGACATATTTCATGGCCGACCATGAGATTTTCTCCCGAGTCGATTACAAATTCGATATTCTGGCATCCCGGATGCGGGAATTGGCTTTTCTAAATAAGGGCCTGAAAATTACTTTAATCGATCAGCGGATAGATAAAAAACTCGAATTTATGTACAAGGGCGGACTGTCGGCCTTTGTTGAGTATCTTAACGAGAATAAAACCGTCCTCTTCAATAAACCGATCTATTTTCAGAAGGAACGAGAAGGGACTGATGTTGAAGTAGCCATTCAGTATAACGACGGCTATGTTGAAAATCTCTTCACTTATGTCAATAATATTAATACCATAGAAGGCGGCTCGCATCTGACCGGTTTTCGTACCGCTCTTACCCGCAGTATCAATAACTATATCACTAAAAATGGTATTCTTAAAAACGGTGACATGACCGTAATCGGCGATGATTCTCGCGAAGGATTGACGGCGGTTATCTCCGTTAGAGTTCCCGACCCTCAATTTGAGGGGCAAACTAAAACCAAACTCGGCAATTCCGAGACCCGCGGTATTGTGGAAACCATTGTCAACGAATTCCTTTCCGAGAATTTTGAAGAAAATCCATCGGTGGCGCGAAAGATCTCTGAGAAAGTGATCTCGGCCGCTCATTCACGGGAGGCCGCTCGAAAAGCCAAAGAGTTAACGCGCCGTAAGACGGCTCTTGATAATGCCGCTCTCCCCGGTAAATTGGCCGACTGCTCGATGACCGACCCGGAATCATGCGAAATATATATAGTCGAAGGAGATTCTGCCGGCGGTTCGGCCAAACAGGGGCGCGATCGCCGTTTCCAGGCCATCCTCCCCCTAAAGGGAAAAATACTGAACGTTGAGAAGGCGCGCATGGATAGGATTCTCTCCAACGATGAAATCCGTTCTCTGATTACCGCTCTTGGGACCAGTATCGGCGCCGAGGAATTTGATCCCACCCAGCTTCGTTACAATAAGGTCATCATTATGACTGATGCCGATATTGACGGCGCCCATATTCGGACTCTGATCTTGACCTTCTTCTTCCGCTATATGAAGGAGTTGATTGAGCAGGGACGGATTTATATCGCCCAACCGCCGCTGTATCGTATTCAAAAAGGGAAAGTCGAGCAATATGCCTACTCTGATGAGGAGCGCGACAGAATTCTCACTCAGATAGGGCGGGATGGTATTGGTGTCCAACGATACAAAGGTCTCGGGGAGATGAATCCGGATCAACTCTGGCGCACCACCATGGATCCGGAAACCCGCACTCTCTTGGCAGTCACGCTCGAAGATGCCGCTGAAGCGGATCACCTTTTCACAATCCTTATGGGTGATGCCGTCGAGCCGCGCCGTGATTTCATTCAAGCCAACGCCCGCTACGTCCGCAACCTCGATATTTAATATTGAATGTCGTCTTGTCATCCCCGCTTTCTCATTGTCATCCCCGTGAAAACGGGGATCCAGCCGAAGTAAGTTAGGTCTCTCGTAGACTTGACAATAAAATAAGAGTAGGGCACGAGCCCCGCGCTTGCCCGCCAGTGGTGGGTTCGTGCCGTTATTAATTCGGCAGGTGCGCAGGGCACCTGCCCTACTGGACTGCCAAAGTGCGGGGTCACATCTCCCGAAAAATCGGGAGCCAAGACCCACGTACAACTTGACAACAACATAACATGTACGTGCGCGGCAGACTTTAGTCTGCCCGAGCGTACTTTATCGTGCGTGCCCCCAGATGATAGAGTCGAGGTAGGGCAGAACCCCGGACGAAGTCTTGTGGTTCTGCCATTTGTGTTTGGATTCCCCAAGGTCAGGTCTCTTGTAGACCTGACAATAAAATAAGCAGTAGGGGGCGGATCCGCCAGTGGCGGATGTCCGCCCTTTGTTATTGGGTTTAGCGGGTCGACACATCGGTCGACCCCTACAATAAACATGCTAGCGTTGCGCGGTGTCTTGCCGAGCACGGAGCGCGAGGTGTGACCCCGCGCGTTCTTATGCCGCAGGATCGGGTGGCCCATCATTTATGATTGGTCTGTTGCACGTGCGCGGCAGACTTTAGTCTGCCCGAGCAGATGGACTTGTGCGCGGCAGACTTTAGTCTGCCCGAGCGTATCTTATCGTGTGCACGATAGAGCATTATTATCGCAACAAACATGTATAGCCGGATAGATAGTATACATTTATCCCACCATAAATGGTGGGCCACCGGTCCGGCATGGCAATAAAAAAGGCAGGGTCAATTCAAACCCTGCCTTCCATTTCTTAGGAATCAATCTTCTCAGGGATGCTCATCTCTTGATGTCGGTCCAAGGTATTTGACCTTTTATTCTAGGCGGGCTCGTAAGGGGAAGATACGATTCACCGCCCCAAGGATGATCACCTTTTATGAATGGCGGGCTCATAAGGGGACGATTCGTCGGGACCTCAATAGCCGTCCAAGGATCCTCACGTTTTATTCTCGGTGGGCTCATAAGGGGACGAACAATCGCACCAATCATTGAGACATGATGTTTTCCAATTACAGGCGGGCTCGTAACGGGAAGATATACTTCGCCGCCCCAAGGATGCTCGCCTATTATCGGTGGCGGATATGCGAGAGTCGTTTCCGCGGAGATGGCCAACGCAAAAATAAGCGCCAGCAATGTGATAATTACTTTTTTCATATTTCTACACCCTCTTACAAAAGGTTTTGTCCCACATTTATTTTATCGACCGTGGCATCGATAAGTTCAGGTTTCTATTGTTAGACAAACCTATAGAAACCTTCTTATTTTGCAATATA
>JAPLUS010000413.1 GCA_026397495.1 Candidatus Zixiibacteriota bacterium
TCGGCATGGAAAGAACCATCGCGGCCAGTGATCCCCTGGACTATAACTTTCGTCCTTTTATTAATAAGAATACTCATTGGACCCTCCTCCCCATTTGATTGGCTTTGGCCAATGAGATAGCTTTTTTGACCACATTATCAAGCGTGTAGGCTGATTCCAAATTGATTTTCTTCAAAAATATTTTCGCCTCATTTTCATTGGTCCCTGTCAAGCGCACCACCACCGGTATCTGCGGTTTCAATTCATCGTAGGCCATAACAATACCATTGGCCACATCGTCGCAACGGGTAATACCGCCAAAAATATTGATCAAAATGGCTTGTATCTTTGGGTCGCGAAGAATAATTCGCATTGCCACGAGTACCTTTTTGGGATTCGAAGAGCCGCCGATATCAAGGAAATTGGCCGGTTCCCCGCCATAATGCTTTACCAAATCCATGGTCGCCATAGCTAAGCCGGCGCCATTGACAATACAGCCGATATTGCCATCCAGTTTGACGAAAGACAAGTCATTTTCCCGCGCTTCAATCTCGGAAGGGTCTTCGGCATCGAGATCGCGCATAGCGGCAATTTCCTTTTGACGGTACAAACCATTGTCATCAATATTTATTTTGGCATCAAGAGCAATTACCCGGCCATCCGGAGTCGTTATCAAAGGATTAATTTCCACCAGGGAGGCATCCGCCCGCCAATAGACTTCATAAAGTTTCATAATGATATCGGCCGCCTGACGAACCAGCGCAAAATCGGTGTAAAGCTTACCGGCCAATTCTCTCGCCTGATAAACCCGTAATCCCGCAATGGGATCAATCGCCATTTTAAAAATCTTTTCCGGACTTTTGGCCGCCACTTCCTCAATCTCGATACCGCCGGCGGCGGAAACCATAATAACCGGTTTCTTTTGCGCCCGGTCAATGATAATGCCGATATAAGATTCGGAGGCAATATCAGCGGCTTCGGTTACCAGAAGTTTTTTGACCGTTAATCCCTTGATATTCATACCAAGAATCTTTTGAGACCACTCACGGGTTTCATTGATATTGGCGGCATATTTTATACCGCCCGCCTTACCGCGGCCGCCCACATGAACCTGAGCCTTAATCATTACCGGTTTTCCGTATGCTTCCGCCAGGGCCGCCGCCTCATCAACTGTCAAAGCAAGCTGACCTCGGGGAATCGGTATTCCTGCCGCTCCAAATATCTCTTTGGCTTGATACTCATGTATTTTCATTTAGTTGTCTCCAAACAATTGATTATTCAGCTAAATATTTTTATCGGCAAGATAGGAACGGGCCAACTCCATAAGTTTTTCCCCTACATTATCACTTGGTTCATCCAATACTTTTTCCAGAAGATAGTTTAAAACCCGGCCTACCAAAGGGGATTGAGGCAAATGAAAAATTTTCATAATGTCATTTCCATTAAGCGCTAAATCACTCACTCCAAAGGGCGGCCTTCGCTCAAGCTCCTGGCGTATTTCCTTCTCAAATTGGTCAACATCCTCACCGGTGCCACCTCTCCCCTGCGCTACAATATCGGCCCGTCGTAATTCCAGCAGATCAAATATTAGGTCTTGACCGACCTTACGTATTAACCGTCGCAAGCCCTTATCGGTAACCGCGGTGGTGAACATATGCCGTTCCACCAAAGTGGAGACAAGCCCTATCATCTCTGAGGAATATCGCAGGCGTTTCATAATCTTTACGGCCACCATAGCGCTGGTTTTCTCGTGGCCGTAGAAAGTCGCTCCATCTTCTACCAGCTGTTTGGCCTGGGGTTTGGTTATATCATGAAATAGAGCGGCCAGTCTGATAACCAATGATTTGGGCGCCACATCGACCATATGCAAAGTATGCTCGAAGACATCATATTTATGGAATCCGCCCGGTTGGTCAACACCAACAGTTTGCTCCAACTCCGGCAAGATATGTTTTAGAAGTCCGGTTTGCCGCATCACTCGGAACCCTTCTGACGGCTCATCAGCGAGAGTCAGGAGCTTATTCAATTCATCGGCAATTCTCTCCGCCGACACCGTCTCAATTAAGGCGGCATTCTCCTTTATGGCCCCAAGAGTCCCGGGTTCTATCTGGAATTTTAAGCGAGCCGCAAACTGTATGGCCCGAAGCATCCGCAGGGGATCTTCCGGAAAGGAGTTTGCAGAAATCATTCGAATCAGCCCCTTTTTTATATCCGTCAGTCCTCCAGCCGGATCAATAATACTGTCACTGCCAAGCGGCATCGCCATAGCGTTTATGGTAAAATCACGCCGTAATAGATCATCTTCTATTTTCATATTTGGGTCAAAGTCCATCTCAAAGTCCTTATGGCCGACGCCAATTGAATACTCTTTTCGAGGAAGCGCAATATCAAAGGTGTATTTATTATCCCCTCGAAATTGGGTGAATTTTATCACACCGAAGGATCGTCCAACCAAATCTACCTTACCAAAATTATTAAGGATTTGAGAAAGCTCCTGATATGGGATACCGCAGACAAGATAATCCCGTTCCTTGATGGCGCCGGCGCGGCTAAGAAGCCGATCCCGGACAGCACCGCCCACCTCATAGATGCGGCCTTTTTCAAGAATGGCCAAAACCGCCTCTCCGGAAATCTTACACATAATCAATCGGGCAATATCCTTGTCCCCGCGGCGCCTTCCAACGCACGAGCCACATTACTAAAAGAAGTAATCACAACTTCCTTGCCCCCACCTTTAATAAACTGGATGGCGGCCTTAATTTTTGGTCCCATGGAACCGGCCGGAAAATGTCCCTCATCGAGATAGCGCCGGGCTTCAGAAACCGTAATCCGGTCAAGCCATTTCTCATCGTCTTTGCCAAAATTAAGAGCGACTTTATCCACC
>JAPLUS010000403.1 GCA_026397495.1 Candidatus Zixiibacteriota bacterium
TAATATAACAGTGGAAAGTATAAAATGATCAGCAAGGATTTAAGAACACCCAAAGAAATTGTAGCCCATCTGGACAAATATATAATAGGTCAGGATAAAGCCAAAAAATATGTCGCCATTGCCCTGCGAAACCGGTGGCGCCGTCGGGCCGCCGCCGAAGTTATTCGCCGGGAAATTATACCCAATAATATCCTTATGATTGGTCCCACCGGTGTCGGTAAGACCGAAATCGCCCGTCGTCTGGCCGAATTGGCCGGGGCCCCGTTTTTGAAAGTGGAAGCATCAAAATTTACCGAAGTAGGATATGTCGGGCGTGATGTTGAATCAATGGTGCGTGATCTGGTAGATATCGCCGTGAATATGGTCAAACAGGAAAAGTCGGAGTTAGTTCAAGATAAAGCCAAAGAAAATGTCAATGAGCGCCTGCTTGACCTTTTACTTCCCCCTTCTCCAAAGTCAAAGGCTTTAGAATCCGGTAACGACAACGAAGTGAAAATGAATGATACCAGAGAAAAGCTTCGTGAAAAGCTCTTGGCCGGTGATTGGGAAGAGCGCATTGTGGAAATGGATATGCCTCAGGAAAGATTTCCGATAGTCGAGATATTTTCCCCAATGGGGATGGAGGAACTGGGGATTAATTTTCAGGAAATGTTCTCCGGACTGGTTCCCAAGAAAACGAAACGCCGGAAAATGACTATTGGTGAAGCGCGTAAACTTCTCTATTCGGAAGAACTGTATAAACTGGTTAATATGGATGATGTTATCGCCGATGCTCTGGAACGGGCGCAGGAATCGGGGATAATCTTTGTTGATGAAATCGATAAAATTGTTGGGGAAAAGACCAAGATCGGCCCGGATGTCTCCCGTGAGGGGGTGCAGCGGGATATTTTGCCGATTGTCGAAGGTTCCGCCGTAATGACCAAGTACGGTATGGTTACGACGGAGCATGTTTTATTCATTGCAGCCGGGGCTTTTCATTCCTCGAAACCATCGGATCTGATACCTGAACTGCAGGGAAGATTTCCTATCCGGGTGGAACTGGAATCGCTGACCGCGGCGGATTTTGTGCGGATTCTTTCGGAACCGAAAAATGCCTTAATCAAACAATATATGGCTCTAATGGCTTCCGAAGATGTCAAACTCAATTTCACCGAAAATGCTTTAAAGCGGATCGCTCAAATCGCCGAGCAGGTAAATAACAATACTGAAAATATAGGCGCCCGGCGGTTACATACGATAATGACCACCCTCCTCGAAGAAATCATGTTTGATTGTCCTAATGGCAAAAAAACAATAAAAATAACTCAGGAATTGGTCAATAAGAGGTTAAAGGGGATCGTCAGCAACGAAGACCTGAGTCGGTATATATTATAGGTATTGAAAAATATTGCTTTGGCAGCAAGTTTTGATTATTCTAAAATATTCTGAAATGAAAATAAGAAATAGGTTGGCAACTCTTTCTGGCGGGACAGTCTCCCGCCACCATCCGGAGGTTAAATGAAAAAAGTATCAGTATTGTTTCTGATTGGAATCGGCTTTCTGTTCTTTGGTATTGGGCCGGTTTCAGCGGCCACTATTACTGGCACCGCGCCCGTAGTTTATACAAATATCGAAGCGCTTAATGATGCCTTGAGTGTGGCAATTGGAGAGGCCTTCGATGATGCCATCGCTGAAGCCAATGACACTCTTTCCATATATCGTGACCAGCAGGATCTGGCACGCGGCTTTGGGAATGCCAACGCCTATTCATCACAGGTAGCCACTTTTCAGGGATTTCAGAATTATTCCCGCATAGCTGTTACCAGCGGAGTAATGGTCGGCGTGCAAGCTCCCAGCACTGACCCTGATTACTATAAGAACCTTGACGATCGTATCAGGCATGACGGCGATCTCTTCGCCGGCGTCGGGGCGGGGGTATCGTTTTTCAATGTCGGGATTAATGCCAAATCTATTCATCCAGGTCTTTATCTCAATTTCAAATTTGGAAGTCTTAGCATAAAACCAACTGACGAAGCTAAAGTCAGCAATACCATAATCGGAGCCGGCGTCAATTATACTCTCATAAAGCCCAAATCCGGTTCATTTCTTTTCAAGTGGCGCGGACTATCAGTCGGCAGCGGCCTTATTTACCATACCAGTAAAGTAACCTATAAACTGGAATTGGACCCACTTACCGAGGATTTCACAGCCAGCAGCGGTATTTATGATATAGATGGCCAGGTCGTGATTGACCCGTCGGTTAATCTGGAAGTAAATGTCAAAACACTGACCGTTCCTTTTGATATTACCACTTCAGCCCAGGCGTTATGGCTGTTCAATCTCACTCTGGGAGCAGGATTGGATTTTAATTTGGGCAAAACTGATATACTGCTAATTTCGAATGGTTCGGTAACCATCGGCGATGATCTTGATACCCCCCCAGGTGTTGATATTGATTCTATCACCCCGGGGATGGTTCACGTTGACGGTTCTACGACGGGTGTTTCGCCATCGTTTAGCCGACTCCGCTTGATGACCGGTCTGGGATTCAATTTTGGTCCCGCCAAAATCGATATACCTATCATCTATTATCTTAAATCCGGCGTTTCGGCTGGAGTTACTGTGGGCGTGGTATTGTAAGAAGAATAAGACAAATAATTTCTTGAAGATTATGAAGAACCCGCCTACCGGCGGGTTCTTTTTTGGCTGTCTGACAGGGGAATAGTTGCGTAGGTCGGTGTTCCGAATGATTCGCCGCAGGCGAAGAATGAGAAACCCGACAAATATATTATGCATTTATGAAATCTCTGAGGCGAATAAATGTTAACTCGGTACCCCATCCAACGGGCTTGTTGAAAAAGTGTATGTTATGGAAAAATGTCTTATGTATGTTCCACTCGATATCCAAATCTGTCATTGCTGTGCGCGGCAGATGTCCACATCTGCCCGTAAGCCGGCTTTGATCCTAGCCATGATACTTGCCGTATATAATCACTGTAAAAGCGCCGTCAGGAGTCTCTCCTGACGGAATAAATTGCGTCGGGAAATCCGCCACGGCGGACCGACGCCGCATTAAACTAGATCCCGCTGACTTCACAAACGAAGTGCAACACCTTATTAAGGTGTTACACTTGCGCCGTCGGGAACCCTTGAGTCTGTCTCAAAACGAGATTGTTTAGCGAGACAATATTGGATTCTGACGTTAAATTTTGGGGAGTTGCTCATGTGGACGATATTTTCTTTGCGATTTTTTGAGCTTTGCCAATAATGGCGGGTTTAACCTTCTAAATTTGGGTTAGAACCATCACCCCGGCGGCCCAAAGTTTGCATAATTTGCTAAGATTGAGGGCAGTACAGACCATGGACCATTGAGTCCGGACATTTTCTAAACCGCGTGAGTTAAAACGCCGCAAACCCTCAGGAAAAAGAAAGGGAATGTCGCTGTGGCTTCGCAGGGTTTTGGCACTTGATCTTCCGGGGGCGTGACCCTGCGGCAGAATCCTGACAAAATGCGGGGTCACACCTCGATTTCATCTCGGCAAGACTCCGCATAACTTGACATGATTTGTAGGGGTTTGATTCATCAAACCCACTTCCGTCAATTAAAAGAAGGCTTGATAAATCAAGCCCCTACAAAATTTCTTCCTGTGCTCGGCAAGACGCCGCGCAACTTAAGCAAAATCATTCCCTTATGATTTTTATGTTTCCAAAGTTCGTCCGGGTTGAAATCTGCAATTTCGATGAGGCCGTATCGTAATTATCGGTCTTACCGTTCAGATCATTGGAAATCCCCGACACCGATTTTCCAAAAATATCAATATCACCAAAAGAGGTGGAAGCTAAAGCCCAGGCTTCTATCTCCTTCGGTATAATGATTCCTATATTGCCAAAAGTAGAATGCAGAGTGATATTGTTAATTCCGGGTTTGAGTTTTGCCCCCTTTAAAGAGATGTCCAAATTTCCAAAGACGATGGAACTGCTAAAATCTTCTATATCTAAGCCATTGGCATCAATTCTCTTATCCCCGAAAATATAAGGGCAGCCCTTCTCCATCATTATACAACTTGAACCCCCGCCTTTCCTTAGATATTTCACGATAATGTAAAGACCTATCAGGATCAGCGCTATCGGCCATAAATTGCCAAGGGAGTCCCACAGGGAGTGATCGATTATTTCAAGACTGTTCAATAACAGGAAAATACCGACCAAAATCAAAATTGCTCCCCAGAAGATTCTTCTATTGCACATAATATTATTTCTCCAGTTTCTGTTACTATACAAGTTTAATCATATCCGGTTTCGACGACAAGAAATATTTATTAAGCGGCATTGGTAATCCTCTTGACAGAAACCCC
>JAPLUS010000267.1 GCA_026397495.1 Candidatus Zixiibacteriota bacterium
AGCTAAATCAGCCGACGATACACAACGGATTGAGCAAGCAATTCAAGAGTATGTTGAAGGCCACGACGAAAATCCTAACGCTCACATGGGCGCGGAGTATTCTTTGGGCTCTCACCGACTTCAAACCCTCTTAGACCATCCCTACGATTCAATTAAGTGGTGGCACGTCTATGATATCCACGCAGAGAAAATCACGGCCGGCGGGATGGTTATTAAAGGCGCTGGCCCCTATATTTCTGTTCAGGATCCCGCAGGCGCCGAAAGAGTCAAGATTTATCCGGAGGGAATTATTATCAAGAAGGGGAAACTTTGGCTTCAAGATGAAAACGATATTGCTATTCTTGATCCTCAAGGATTGGTTGGCAGTAATATTTTTGTTGGCGATAACACGGAAAAATCATCAAACCAGGATATCGTCGGGGTGACTCCTACGGATGTCACGGAATTTTCTTACACGATTACCACCACTAGGGAAACACCTATTTTGCTCTTTGGCAGTGTTTTTATGATGTCTCCTGACGGCCATTATGGCTATATTAAGATAAAAATAAATAATGAGCAGATTCCTGATCCGGTTCACCTTGAATCTTGGACTTTGAGATTAGATACTTTTGATGAAGTATATATTTTCCCGATTATTTATATTGTTTATCTTCCTGAAGGCGAAAATGTTGTTAAAATTCAGTGTGGTGCTTCTGGTGCTGGCAAGACTTTAACCATCGTTGAAGGCTCAAATTTTGGCTACGTTAGATTAGGTACTTAAAAATGCTTTATGTTCGATATATTCAAAAATTACCCTTATCTTTACCCTCTGTTTGGGGGTATTGCCCATGGAAAGTTTCTTGATTGGTGGATTCACCGATATTATGGCGCTTTTTACCAGGTAGCCAAGATTTATTATCCAGAAAACCCAAGGACACCTTCTCAACAAGGTCAAAGGACTCTTTTTTATGATGCCATCCAAAATTGGTGGGCATTTGACCAAGCAACTAAAAATTACTATAATGAGCTGATTAGACCGGAGCACATGAGCGGTATTAACCGCTACTTTAAGCTCTATTTTAATGCTAATTATCCTATGATTATTTATTGGGAGCAACAACATCAATCAGCCACTCAGCCTTTGTCAATTCCCGAGTATATGGCCGAGCCCTATTTTTCAGGTGTTCAAAGAATCCGATCGCTTTCCTCTTATCCGGTTTCCCCGCCTTACGGCGCCCTCATTTATCGCAGTGATTTAAAGAAGTTCTTTAGGTTTCAGCAAGACACAGGCTGGGCCGGCTTTGACGCCGCCGGTGGTCAAGCTTTTCCGATCGGCTCCGTTTTTATCTCTGTTGTTTCAACAGATCCTGCTACCCTTTTAGGCTATGGTACTTGGTCGGCTATCGCCGCAGGGCGGGTTTTGGTTGGCCTAGACGCCGGCGACGCAGATTTTAACACGGCCGAAAAAACAGGCGGTGCCAAAACTTCAACCCCAAACGCTCACTCCGGAGCAACGGTCGCAGACCACGCCGCCAAAAACACGGACGCCGCCGATACTGGGGCGACAGCCGAGGGATCAACTGCTTCAACTTTGACTTTGAAGGCTCATTTCCATAATATTTCTGCCTATGTTCATACCGTTGGCCAGGCGATCGCCCACGCGGCCATGAGTATTGTTCAACCCTATTTTGTTGTTTATATTTGGAAGAGGACGGCCTAAAACATGATTATTTACTGGGAAACACTTGAGAAAAACGCCAGCGACTCAAAAACAATTCCGGAGTACATAGCCTCGCCCTATTTTTCTTTTCCTCTTTATCCGCCGGCGGCCAATAAATTGCTTGCTCTTGGCCCCACTGGTGATTTACCCATTCCTGGAAACCTCGAAGTCGGCAATCAATTTGACGCTCTTCTTCAATCCGGCTGTAGTATTTATCGAGATGGTACCCAGGTAATTGCCAGTGGTTCTTATATTAAGGTTCAGCTTAATGCCGAGCTTTATGACACTTATTCTGAATTTGACACTGCTTCTCCTTATCGCTTTACTGCTAAAAGAGCGGGTA
>JAPLUS010000128.1 GCA_026397495.1 Candidatus Zixiibacteriota bacterium
CCGCGCCATATGAACTGGAGAAATCCGGGGGTATTGTGGTCGAACAAGTAATACGCCCGACCGGACTGTGCGACCCCATGATAACGGTTCGCCCATTGGCACATCAGGTTGATGACTTAATCGAGGAAATTCGTAAAAGGGCCATCAATAAGGAACGAATTCTGGTCACGACCCTGACCAAAAGAATGGCGGAAGACCTTTCAGATTATCTGCACAAAATGGGTATTCGGGTACGTTATCTTCATAGCGAGATTGACGCCATTGATAGAACGAAGATTATCCGCGATTTAAGACTGGCGGAATTTGATGTTTTGGTCGGGATAAATCTTCTGCGGGAGGGGTTAGACTTGCCGGAAGTGTCGCTGGTGGCTATTCTTGATGCCGATAAGGAGGGTTTTCTGCGTTCGGAAAGATCGCTGATTCAAACCGCCGGACGAGCAGCACGAAATAAAAACGGAGAGGTTATTTTCTATGCCGATAAGGTTACGGATTCGATGCGGAAAGCGATTGAAGAGACCAATCGACGGCGGCAAAAGCAATCAGAATATAACAAAATGCACAATATTAATCCCGAAACCATTTTAAAGACGCGCGATGAGATTTTACAGGCAACCCAATTTGCCGATTCAAAAACTATTGAGCCGGAGCGATTGGAAAAACCGGATTATTTTGCAGATATGACGGCGGAAGGGAAAATTGCCTTTATGCTCAAAGCAATGAAAAAAGCGGCCACCAACCTCGAATTCGAAACCGCCGCTGCTATCAGAGATGAAATAAAAAATATCAAGACAGAGCTAAAGAAAAAAAGGGGTCGGAAATGATTATCCGGCGATCGCCTTAAAATATATCTCTCTTGTCCGGGGTCCGTCAAATTCACAGAAAAATATCCCCTGCCATCGACCTAATATAAGATTTCTTTCGGCCACAATTAGCTGGAGCGAACTGCCCACGAGGGTTGACTTATGGAGAGGACGTAATTGGGCTTTAATGGGTTCATCCTTTTTTGACGCCACGGCCCCTTTGGGGATATCAATCCGATTCAAGAAATGCTTCTACCGAATTTTCAAACTCCATCAGAGCTTTTGCAAGTCTCTTTTCCAATTCCCCATAACTAAGATTAATGGCCTTCCATGCTTCAGGGTAATATTCCGTGATATAGAAATTCACTTGGTGACTAATTGCAAATCCGTGACAAATAATATCTGCTATGTGAACGGCCGATGCGGTTTGTAGATAAAGGGGACTTTCAATGGGTTGGTGATGATACTTAATAATGTCGCAAATGCCTTTGGGGAAATTCCATTTTTGGGCCAGCATATAACCGGCCATTTGATGATCTATGCCGAAATATCCCCGCTCGCCGGCAAGATCAGGGGCCATATCTTGTCCAACATAGAAAGATAAAAAGCGATCAGGGTCTAATCTCAAATAGACAAGTCGCCCAATATCATGCAATATTCCCCCCATAAATACTTCACTTTGAGTGTCCTTGTCCCGATGTGATAACAATGCTTTGGCAATCACGGCAACGCCGAACGAATGGATCCAGAATCCGGATATCTTAATTGATTTATCCGCTTTTTTAAAACTACCCAATAGTGACGTTGTCAGCAACAGCTGCTGAATGGCATTTATACCCAACATGGTAACAGCTTCTTCAATTAAGACTATTTTCCTCGTGAATCCGTAAAAGGGCGAATTTACCAGACGCAGCACTCGGGCCGTAAATGATTGATCGATTTCAACTATTTTAGCGATGTCATGTCCCGAGATTTCCTCGCGCGAAAATACTTCTTGGAGTCGATGAACCACCAAAGGAGGCGATGGCAGTTCAATCATTCTGTCAATCATTAATTGGTAATCCTGCATTCTAGCCCCTTCTTTAATTCTATTTAATCAATTGGTAATCCTGCATTCTAAGCCCCTTCTTTAATTCTATTTAATCAAAGAGAGTTCATCATTATTTTTTGCCCGGTTCACCTTTTTTATAATCGCCGCAATATGTTGGATTTCCTCATGGTGCATAATAATTGAAAATACTTTGTCAACAGTATTATCAAATCTATCGTCATCAATTATTTCTGCCTTCAAAAGAGCCGCTTTACCAGCATCTTTTTCCTTCGGCAATTCATCAATAATAATGGGTATATTAATAATACCTTTCTCACTTATCTCTGAAAGCAATTCTTTTGTGAGCGTATCTCCAGAGCGCCCCAATAATATTCCCATTTTATCATAGATATAATCGCCCAATATCATCCCGATAGACACCTGGGTCGATTTGATTTTTACCACTTTCTTCATAGCTTTGATTATCCTTCAATAATTATTGATCCGTCTTCCGTTGTTCTCATTTCCGATATACCTGGGAAATCTTTCTCAAGTTCGCTTAAAAGCTTAGATTGTTCATTCACGACCCTTCTTAATTTACCATTTTCTTTTTCCAGAAATCTCTTTTGCAATCCCTGTCTCACCGCGATGGATAACTCGAAATCATCCCATGGTTTGGGAAAAAAGCGGTAGATTTCACCCTTATTAATGGCCTTCTTTAAAATCTCGATATCACTGGTCCCGGTCAGCGTTATTTTCATGACATCGGGATACAATGTCTTGAGAGCGGCCAGGAGTTTGGTGCTGGAGAGTCCAGGCATATTCTCGTCGGTTATTATGAGGTCAATAGCGTTGGTCCTAAATATTTCCAGCGCCATATCTCCGGATTCCGCTGTAATAATATCATAGTCATGATTTCTTAGGGCTCCCCCCAAAGCCTTCAGTGTTTGAGGAGAATCGTCAACCAATAGCACTTTGAAGCGATTCATTTTCACTCTTTTCAGCGGCATCCGCCCTATACACCGTGATTCCTTTTGAGATAGGGTCATACCTGGCAATTTTAATAATACAGGTTATCATTTCCATAGACAGTCTGGCGTCTCTGGGCAGCACAAACATGCCACTATCAGTGTAAATATTTTCCGCTACTACCATATTATTTTTCAATTCACCAATGGTTACCAATACCGTTTCCGCCGATTCTTTGTGATAATACTGGCCGCCTGTATCAGGGTCGGTAAATTGCCGGACCAGAGCCGGGTCAAATATAATTCCCGATTCGCGAACCAGATACGCCGCCGCATCATTGAGTCTCTTCTCATCGGGATATCCGTGAGCGAAAGCGATATGATCATAAGCATCGGCAATTCTTATTAATCTGGCTCCCAATGGGATGCCGCTCCCGCGCAAATAATCCGGATAGCCACTTCCGTCAAAATGCTCATGATGATGTCTGACGATCAGCGCTATTTCTTCAAATCCATTGATTGCGATAACGCAACTCTGGCCGAGAATGGGATGTTTTAAGACAGTTTTCATTTCGGTTTTTGTATATGTGTTGGCTGTCTTTTTAAGAAGGGTATCGGGATAGCTGACTTTTCCAATATCATGCAAATGGGCGGCGACGATAATATCCTGGTATTCCTTTTTATTAAGATCCATCTTTTGCAACATTTTCTTCACGAGGGAAGAAACGCGTTGTGAATGACTCCCGACGTCTTTAAGTCTTAATTCGAGTATGGTCGAGAAGGCCTTGATGGTTTCCATGAAGCTTCGCAGGAGTTCTTCATTTTGATTTTTGATTTCGGCAGTCTGTTTTTCCACTCTTTCTTCAAGGGTCGCATTTAAACGCCGCAGTTCTTCATTCTGTACATGGGTGATTTCATCAAGCCGCTTATTATCCATAAGCATATCATATAGCTCAAGAGACTCCTTGATTCGGCTTAAAAGCAATTCGTCTTCCCACGGTTTTGTTATATAATATCTTATAGCTCCGCTATTGATGGCTTGCATCGTCGAATCCAAATCGGCATAGCCTGTCAGTAAAATTCTAATAGCATTGGGATGTATTGCTCGTGATCTGGACAATAGTTCCACGCCCGTCATCTGCGGCATGCGCTGATCCGATATTATTAATGTGATTGGCGAATTCTTCATAAACACCAAGGCCTCCGGGCCACCTGAGGCTGTCAGTACTGTTACATCAAGTTCCTTGAGAAGTCGCTGCAGTGATTTTAATATCCCGATCTCATCATCAACCAATAAAATTGTCGGTTTTTCGGATTGGCTCATATTATTGCTCCATAATTATTTTATGGCAGTTTGTTCCTGCAAACTATTGATGCCCATGCAAGTTACAAAAGTGCAAATAACTCCAGCCTGCTCGGGGAGAGGCGTACATATTACCAGACAACTCTCATTTAAATGATGGATCTTTTGTTCACCCGAATCAACTGCTTCATCAATGGACGCCATAAGACACTTTTCAAGATAACGTTCGGTTTTTGAACCTAACACCATTTCATCGGAATGAATAAATCTGTTCAGAGAGCTATTCATATATACTGCTGTCTTAGATGAGTCGATACCAATGACTCCTACCGGTAGCAAATTCAAAATATCATGAGCAATCTTTAACGCCCGATTTTTCAACTCAAGATCGCTCCCTCTTTGCGTTACCGTTGATTCCAACTGTGTCATCATTTCTTCCAGTGACTGATTTCTTTTTTGCAGTTCTCTATATAAATTGGCATTTTCTTGCTGTAGATCATATTGCTCGAGGGCTCTTTTCAGCGTTATCAATAATTCCTGATCGTTCCAAGGCTTGGGTATAAACTTATAGACCTGACCCTCATTAATAGCCTCAACCACCGCGCCGGCATCGGCAAAACCGCTTAGAATTAGGCGCATTGTATCCGGGTATTTTTCTTTTACTTTCGCCAGAAAATCTACCCCATGCATCCCCGGCATGCGGTAGTCGGAGACCACCAGATGAACTTCATTTTGAGCAAGCACATCCAAACCGGCCTCACCGGATTCCGCCGTTAATATTTTATAATCAGCATTGATCATGAGTCGTTTAAGAGATTTCAATATATTCGGCTCATCATCAACCAGTAATATTATATGTCTTGTCATCTAATCAGCTTTCAATTGGTAGAGTTATGGTAAACTCTGAACCTTCTCCTACGACACTATCAATATTGATTTGGCCATTATGCTTCTTTACAATATCATATGCCAGACTCAATCCCAGCCCCGTTCCTTTACCCACTTCTTTGGTGGTAAAAAAG
>JAPLUS010000384.1 GCA_026397495.1 Candidatus Zixiibacteriota bacterium
GCCTGCGCCCTTTTTACAAGCTCGATTTTCAATTCGGTAGGTTTGATGACTTTAGCTTCCCCCCCAAAACCCAATAGCCACCGGCAAATTTCCTCAATTCCCCGAACCGTAACGGTGTATTTAATGGAAGTGGCATCTATCCGCTCCAGCCGCTCATGAGGATGGTGCTTTCCTTTGCCGACAATACGAGCCGCTTTTCCGCTGAAAATTACCTCAACTGACACCGGCTCCCCACTGAATACTCCCCAACTATTCTCGAAATATTTGGCCGGATCAATATCTTTCCGCGGGGTGAATTTTTTATCCGTCAGAGTTATATCTATGATTCGGTCGGTTCTAAATGTCCGCAAGTCGCGGCGAAGATGGCAATAGCCGACAAAATAAAAAGCCCTTTCAATAAAAATCAGAAAATATGGTTCTACCTCACGCTCTGCCACGCCGCCTTCTATGGAATCATATTTAATTCGCAGAATCCTATTTCCCTTAATCGCATCCTCCACTATGGCATAAACCTTTTCTAAAGTCTGTTCCGTAGAAGTCGATCGGATATCAATTCTAGTGGTGGAAGTTAGGTATTTTTTCTCCTGCACAACGGTCGGGGAAAGACAAGAATCAATCTTTGATCTAATTGACTTTATTATTTGACGGCTATGTCCGCTTCGATATAGAGGGGATGATTCTAAGGCGGTTTTCAATGTCAGATATTCATCAAGATTAAAATTGAGCGCGGGCAGAAAATTATCCGACGCAAATTTATACCCCTTATCATAATAAATAGGGATATTCGACTCAGAAAGCGTAATGATGTCACGATAGATAGTTCTCTCCGTAACCTCGCATTCCCCGGCAATCATTTCCGCATTGAGATTTCTTCGACTCCGCAGAAGATTCAGAATAAAGAGCAGGCGGTCATATTTGGCCATTCCCATGACTCCAGTCTAAGAAAGAGCAAGCTCAATGTCAAACCCCATTTTGATTCTATAAAGTATGGGGGTTATCCCATATTTACAATTTCATTTAGCTTTAAAACAATCTCGTATCTGCCAATACTGCAACGAGTTCCGGTATCCCCGCTGTCTGGCACTGACTTTGCACTATTGACTACTGAATTATTGAAACTTTGACTCCTTGGGGGAGATATGGATGACAGAACAAATTCTGTCAGAATAAACCGGCGAGACAATGGCCTTGCGGGATTTAACATCATCGATTGCGGCTTGAAAACCCTACTAGGAATTAGCATCGTCATAGCCTTTCTCACATTAATCCAATGTACTATTAAAAAGCCGGTGGCCCCCAGATGGACAACCGATTTAGCCATTCCTGTAGTTAATAGAACATATTTGATGCCTGAGATTATCGGCAAATCAGGCCAACCCGGTCTTGCCACCGACAGCGCCGGCGAGCCGGTTCTCTCAATAAGTCGGGTCTTGGACACTGTCAAATTCGGCGACAACCTTCATATTGATAACAGATATTTGAATATCGCCGAAGCCCTCGGCGAGGTATCAATTAACCCCGCCAATCCCGCGGCTACCACTATTAATCTGGGCGATTTACTATCTCTCCAACTGGGTGTGCTTCCGGCGACTTCATTTAATATTCAGCAGAATTATCCGCCACTGGAGCATTTTAATTGGGCCGTCATTGTATCGGGAACATTAAATATTATTGTTTCCAATCGATTCGGCGTTAATCTCGACACCGTTATAATTTCTGCTATTGATTCAAGAAATTCCCGTACGATATCTACCATTACCATCACTCCGCCGGGGATACCGGCCGGTCACACTGATACAATCTCTATCAACCTTGCGGGGAAAACGATATCAAACGAACTGCGACTTAATATTCATTGTCATACGCCCGGAGGAACTCTTCTTTCTCTGGATGGAAAAACTCTGATATGTCAGCCCGAATTTGTCTCCGGTTTAACCGTCTCGAGCGCGGAAGCGGAGATACCGATAATCGAAAAAAGCTTATCCCATGAAATGGCCTTATCGGAATTAAGCATAATCCAATCGGCGCCGCTTTCATCGGGTAATATTGAAATTCAACTACGAAACACGACCGCCCTCTCCAGCGCCATACAAATAAATATGCCGGATTTTAGATTGGCAGGGGTGCCATATTCGGCTTCCAGAACAGTCGGACCCAACAGCACCGAAATAATCAGCCTGGATTTGGCGGGATATCTCTTTGAGCCGTTGGATCAGAGTTCTCCGCAACATGCCATCCTGGAAGCCACCGCCATTATAGACTCCACCGCTCCCCAAATGGTTCAGATCGACCAGTATGATTCTCTTATAATTTCAGCCGACCTGACCGATTTAAGTTTTTCCTCAATGACGGGAGTAATCAATAACATCGAAACGAATTTTAATGGCCTCAATGTCGACCTCGATCTGCCCATCGGGTTTGACTCTATGCACCTCTCAAGCGCTGATATGACTCTCAGTATCGAAAGCCGGGTGAATCTGACGGGGAATATTGACCTCAATATAACCGGCAATGACGGACAGGTTCTGCATCTGACGGGCGAAATCGATCCCGGGAGTCTTGAAAGTCCCGTAATTTCTTATATCATTGATTCAAATCTTAGCGCCTTTCTTGATCCGATACCGCCTTCAATTACTATCAATGGTACCGCCTCTTTCGGGGATGGCCATTCCATGGGAACGATCACCGCCGATGAT
>JAPLUS010000271.1 GCA_026397495.1 Candidatus Zixiibacteriota bacterium
TGGAATGAATAAAGACCAGTTTATTAAACATATTGATAACCTAATGTATGAATGCAAGAAAGGCTCGCGAGAATAAATCTTACTTCTCTGAACTTATCTGCTTATTCGGTGATTAGTCGACCAGGACAAAATCATGGCCGAATCAGGCCTTTTACGGGAGCATCTGCACAGGAGCAGATGCTTTTTTCGTGGTTCAGCAGGCATTGATCAGCAACAATAATTTATTGACCCATTAATGGTAACCTGTTACAATTAACTAACAAACGGTAGTTAGTTATCCCGCAGTTAGGAGTAGAGTTGACAATGATCTTGACAACAAAGGAAAAAATTAAAAAAGCCGCTCTTACAGCTTTTGCCCAGAAGGGTTATGAAGGCGCTACTATGCATGAAATAGCTCATGCCGTGGGGATCAATAAAGCATCTATATACAATCATTATAAAGGAAAGGAGGATCTATATTTAGCTGTTTATCAAGATGTGGCTCGTGAATATGAAAGATTGCTTAAACGTTTGATTAAGAATTCAGAGAATATGGAGATCCACGATAAACTGCTGTATATGTTCAAAGAATACATTCTTTTCTATTACAAAGATTTACATATTTCTTTATTTTGGACCAATAGTTTGCTGCTAACTCCGCCGGAGATTCGCCAAAAATTATATATAGATATCTTGAAACGTGAAGAACCTTTTGAAAAGAAGATGTTGGAAATACTTAAGGAAGGAATGCAGTTAGGCATAATTCGCCGGGATATTCCTTCCAAGATGCTCGTATCTTATCGAGCCATGCGGGATGGCCTGCTGCTCTGGATGCGAATAGTCCCTGAATTATCAGGCGAATGGATTGAGGTATTTTGGAAAGATTTCTGGCTGGGTATTCAAGGAAGAAATGACGGTTACGATGAGCGCGAAGATATTCAAGATAGCCTGAATTTCAAAGTTGGTTTGAATCCGCAACCTGTCGGTAAAGAGGCGGTAAGTCTGTATACTACCGATTGTTTGATCTGCAAAAAGGAATTCGGGATTCCGTTTTCTGACTATCGCTACAAAGACCTTAAATACCACCGCGATGTCCATCATGTGTGCGATGATTGCGGCAGGAAGGTGCAGGAAGAATGCCAGAAGATAACCGGACTTACACCGGAGATGGTCGACATTTGGGAGAAGGTCATGCGTTCTATGAAATAATGAGCGCAGCTGGACGATTTTTAAACGGCGATGAAAGGAGTGGACCTCTATGAAGAGTCATAAGGAATTTAAGCTAATCGAGTGCTGGGGAACGCCTTATGAGATTGGCCGGCAGTGGGGAGAAGGGTGTAAAGAGAGTATTTTGAAGATATCAGACAACAGTTTTAATGTAATGAGCCTTATGTACCAAGCCCCCAAGGAAGAAGTTATTGCCCATGCTATGAGGTTTCTTCCTTTAGTTCAAAAGTTTGACCCCTATTTGATTGAAATAATGAGGGGGCAGGCGGATGGTGCGGGGGTCAATTTCGAGGAAATAATTACTCAGAAATGCATGAATGAATTGTTGTTTCGGTACAATAATATAACCGGCTTATGCACCTCTTTTGCGGTAACCGGAAAAGCAACCAAAGACGGAAAAACCATCCTGGGACAGAACATAGATTTCTTTCCCGGATCGCCGATAGACCTGTTAAAAATACATCATTCCACTGGACTGGTGCAGTATATTTTGAGTTTTTCTAATTCTACTGAGTATACTTTCTCGTCGGCCGGGTTCGGCATATGCGCCCTTGCCACCATAGGGCAAGATTACTCTTTTAATATTCCTCTCGCCTGTTACCTTCCCAGGGTGATGCGACAGAAGAATATCCAAGATGCTTTGGACCTCCTTAAACAAGTTGCCAGTGGGCTTGGTTACTATCATTTGGCAGACGCCAACGGTGAAATTTATGGCATTGAAAGCATTCATAATGATTTCGAAATTATCTATCCGGAAAAAGATTTGCTGCTGCACTCTAATCATTATATTACCGAGCGTTTTCAAAAGGGCGACACCGCACATATGTACCAACCCGACAGCTACCATCGTTTAGAGACGATTAAGGATTTTGCCAATCAGCATTATGGCCATTTTGATCCGGAAATAGCTATGGAAATTCTGGCCGACCACAACCACCACCCCGACTCCATATGCCGCCACATTAACCAAACCAACCCATTATCATCGGTAACACTTGCGTCATTTATCATGGTTCCAGAGGAAGGGGCCATATATATAGCCTGCGGCAATCCCTGCGAGTATGAGTTCGTTCGGTATGAGTTTTAGGGGCTTTTTGCATAATATCTTCTGCTCAGGGTAGATTGCTAAGGAAAACAGCTATGCATCAACCTTCATAAAGGTCGAGCCAGAACAGGAAGGAGGAAATATTTTATGAGGGTGTGAAAAATCGGGTATAACGTTCACAATAATTTGGACTAATACTTTGACACTAAGGCCGGGGAGAGATTATGATGTACA
>JAPLUS010000056.1 GCA_026397495.1 Candidatus Zixiibacteriota bacterium
GTCGGCTCGTTAATAATCCTCTTTACTTCCAGCCCGGCAATTCGGCCGGCATCTTTGGTTGCCTGACGCTGGCGGTCATTGAAATAAGCCGGAACGGTAATAACCGCCTCCGTAACCGAGTGGCCAAGGTAATCCTCCGCGGTCTTTTTCATCTTGCCCAGTATCATGGCCGAGATTTCCGGCGGGGCATATTTCTTACCGCTCATCTCGATAACAGCATCGCCTTTATCAGTGGCAACAACTTTATAGGGATAGTTTTTCACTTCCTCCCTTACTTCATCAAACTTCCGGCCCATAAACCGTTTCACAGAGAATATTGTATTCATCGGATTGGTAACGGCCTGCCTTTTTGCTATCTGACCGGTCAGCCGTTCATTGTTTTTGTCTATGGCAACGACCGATGCTGTCGTCCGGCTTCCTTCAGAATTGGCAATCACTACCGGATCTTTTCCCTCAATGACCGCGACACAGGAGTTAGTGGTCCCGAGGTCTATGCCTATTATTTTTCCCATAATATTTCTTTCCTTTCTTAATTTTGGAAGAAACGGGCGAGTCTCTCTTCAGGGAATGCTGAAAAACCTCTTGTCTTCGACTCGCGCCGTCGGTCCGCCCACGGCGGATTTCCCGACGGAACATTCTGCAGTCAGGAAGGGATTCCTGACTGCGCGTGAACGGGCGAGTCTCTCTTCAACCCGCCCGTCAACCCGCTGTTTCCGGTTGGTTCGTCAAGATGATATCACTTCACATCTACTTTTATTTCTCTCGGCTTGCTCTTCTCTGTTTTTGGAAGAGTGATGCTGAGAAGCCCGTTCTTGTAGTCAGCCGTAACCTTGGTCAGATCGACATGCCCCGGCAGAGTGAAGGAACGCGAGAAAGAGCCAGTGCGAAGTTCGGTGCGAATATGACTGGCGTCCTTGCTCTCCGAAACCGATTTCCGTTCACCGGAGATGGTAAGAAGATCGTCTTCAATAGAGACCTTGACGTCATCCTTTTCCATCCCGGGGACCTCGGCCACGATTCTTAAGTTGTCCGTATCCTCGGCAATGTTGACCCTGGGGACAAATGCCCAGCGATTAGAGGAATGAATTGACGGAAAATTAAGGAATGAATCGATGACTGAATCGACATCCTTATTCAGATCCATCATCAGTCTGTTAGGGTTGCACTGTACGAGTGTCATTTTGATTACCTCCATTTGGTTCGTTTATGTTACCTTTACTTATTCTATTATCTGATTTCTATATCAATCAACTATTGTGCCAATTATATAAGGCAATAAATAACAACGAGATAGCAAAAATTAATTGATTATCAGTAGAATGACTATGCCAATATGACAGTATAATTATGCCGTAGTGGCATTAAATAGAGTCAATTTGACAGAAATGGCAGGATTATTTGTCTAAACGATTCAGGATATCTTCAGCGGCTTTATTTAATTTGCCCGCGCCGAAAAATATCTTCTGAGATGCGGAAAGGGAATCATTGAATCCCCTTAATTTTTCTAGGGACTCAGTGTCACCAATTTTGCCAAGAGCTTTGATCGTTGCCAAGCGAAGTTCATCGCGGGAAGAACGATTAGAGGTCAATTTGGCTTGAAGCTGGCCATCGGTCAAAAGATTGCAGAGAAATTGCCGGGCTTCTTTGCCTCCCATTTTGCCGAGGATTAGTATGATTTGCACCGCTTTGGAATTATGCTTGAAAGCGATATCTATTAATTCGGGGACAATATCGGCTTGTCCAATAATTCCCAAAGCAATAATGGTTGATTCAACTATCTCTTTATCCGGGTCACTGGCCATAACCAAGAGGAGATCGACCGCCTGCTCCCCACCTATTTTCTCCAAAGCCGAGACAATGGCGCGGCGAACCCGGGTATCGTCATCGGTTAATCTCAGGCGCAGAGCGCGGCATCCGTCGGGATCACGCAGTGCTCCCAGGACAAAGATGGAGTTTCGAATAACGTACCACTGGGCATCAGGCAATTCTCGTTTCCCTTCTTCCCTCTCAAAATTGGCATTATCTTCCATAATTTTCGTGAAAACATTTAGCGATGCTTTGCCCAGTTCCGAAAGGATTCTCAAGGCATATTGTCTAATCTGTCGGGAATCATGAGAGATAATGGAGGCCAATGCAAAAGCGACCTCTTCCGTGCCTATGGTGACTAAGATATTTTTGATATTGTGAAAATCGGTGCTTCTCCCCTCAACCATTTCCCAAATCAACTGATTAATGATTTCCCGCTGATTAAGTTCTGAGACTGCCTTCTTGACCGCCAATGAATTATAGATTAGAGTTCCCCCGGTATGAGTGGCCTTTTTCGATAATACCAAGCAGAGAGATGAGAGTTCATCATACTTTTTATCATTTAAACAGATTTGAGAAATAGTCCATATCAGCTCGGAGAATTCAAAAGTTTCCCGATTGGAACTTATGAATTCGTCAATCTTGGAAATCAAATGCTCCAAAAGAAAAGCTCCGGTCAAGCTATGGCAAGAAGTAAACGCCAGCTCAAGCAGGGTTAAGGCATTGCGTCTTAAATCAAGGTCAGCCTTAGCCAAGTGCTCCAAAAGCAGATCAATTACCGCTCGAGCTTTCCCCTGTTGACCGGTCCGCAGCAGTTTTCCATAATACTCTTCAAAATCAGCCATGGTGTAGCCAAATGATTCACGACTGAAGATGGCGTTTAGAAATTGATCAATCTTTTCGGATGATTCCACTCTAATGGCACTGGGCTGCGGCAATATTTCAGACAAAGTTTCCCCGGGCATTCCCCGCCCCAGTAAAATGGTACTGATCCGGCTGATTATCTCCTCCCGCTGCGGATGATAATTCAACGCCGCGATTAGGTTCCTAATCTGCTCGAGTATGACATCGTTTATTGTCTTCTTATCCGCCGTGGAACCAAGGTGACTCTCTATTCTATCGGTCAGGAAAGAGACCAAATAATCGGCTTCAATCAGGGATATTTTCTCCGGAATGAAGTATTTGAGCAAACGCGGATGATAATCATGATTGAACCGCATTATATATTCATCCGGATTCAAGGTCTCACTCAACAGCATATCGACCAGATAGCTGAATTCCTCCCCAATGACAATGCCGACCATATTCCTTACCGAGAAATCGGCCCTGAGATCACCCATAAATTTGCGCCCTTTGTCAAAGAGCAGATTACCCAAGTCGGCATTTATGTATATGGATTTGATCCTATTTTTTTCCAGGTGAGTTGTCATCAGATTTTGATAGTCGGTTGAAGGCAATCGCTTAACAAAGCGCTCCAAAAAGATTGTTAATTCATAGACGCTGATTCCCGACTCAAAAAGGATATCCCTGACATCCAGTATCTGCATATATTCCATAATCTGTTCAGCGAAAATAGAAGGTCTAACTTTTATATTGAGAGCGTATAATTGCCCTGAGGAAATATGCAGATTAAAAAATCTCTTGAATTTGAAAACCTTTTCCATTAGGAGAAAGGGGCGCCCCAGAGCCTTTTGCGTCAGCGGATGTCCGGCAGAATAGACGGATACTTTCTTGGCGGTTACAAATAACTCACGGATAACCTCATGGGCTAATTCATTGAGGTTAGTATTAAGGTCGGCTTCCTTGTAAACATATTCGTCCATTTCAATCCTCAAAACACTGTAATGTACCATCTTGAGCCATCAGGAATATTCGCCGCCCATCACTTATGGCGGGGTAGCGAACCTCATGTTTCATTTGACGCTTCGACACCAGAAGACCGGTTCGCTTTTCGATACAATAAATATTTCTATCCAGAGAGGCAATTAGCAGATAATTGCCGACCACCACCGGTGAAGAAATAATAACGCCGTCAGACTTAAATTCCCACATCGTATGTCCATCATTCTTGTTCAGGGCTCGGATAAAACCGCCATTATCACCGACAAAAACCATACTATCATCGACCGAAGGGGAGGTCCAAATAGGCCACGGGAATTCCTTCTGCCATATTAGCCGGCCGGTCTTCTTATCCAGAGCGGAAAAACCACCGCCCAGATCGGCCAAATAAATCCGGTCTCCAATTGCCGCCTTTGATACGAGAGGCTGCTTCATATCAATCTGAAAAACCATTTTTCCCTCTAAGATTTCATAAGCGCAAAAATTCCCGTCCTCAAACGGCCAGTAGACGATACCATCGTCATAGCTTGGTCCGGCTATCGATTTGGCTTTTGCCTGATGGTCCCAAACAATCTCCCCTGTCAAACGGCTCAAGCAAAAAACCCTTCCCGAATCGGAGCCAACATAAAGTCTATCCTCAATAATTATCGGCGGTCCGACAACATCCTTTAAAGGAATGGTCCAGATAGTTCTCTGGTTATAAAGATTAAGACAGACAAATCTATTGCGGGGCGGGCCAACCCCAAGATAAGCCAATGAATCAACCACAATTACTCCAGTTTGAACCCCACTGCTATTCTTCTGGCGGCCGCGGCGAGCGCCGGTTTCCAGATCGAAGAAATGAATTCTGCCTTTGGAACCGCAATAGATTAGATTCCCAGCGCCAATAGTCAGGGGGC
>JAPLUS010000007.1 GCA_026397495.1 Candidatus Zixiibacteriota bacterium
ATAGCCTTTTCAATGTAAACATCGGGATTCTTGAAAGCAACTTCGGCCTCGGTTCGGGCCATCGGGAAATTGGTTTCAAGCTCGCCCTCATCGTGGCATAAGCGCATTCCCCGCCCGCCACCTCCGGCTACGGCTTTTATCATTACCGGATATCCAATTTCTGCAGCGGTTGCTTTGGCCTCATCAAGACTGCCGATAATACCATCTGAACCGGGAATCACGGGGATACCGGCCTGCTCCATCATTTGCTTGGCCATCCCTTTATCTCCCATTTTCCGAATCATATCCGGCTTCGGCCCGATAAAAGTAATACCGCAGGATTCGCAAATTTCAGCAAAATCAGCATTTTCAGCCAAAAATCCATACCCGGGATGAATGGCATCGGCATTAGTTACTTCTGCTGCCGAAATAATCCGCTTGGCATCTAAATAACTGGAAGCGCTGGGCGCGGGCCCAATACAAACATCCTCATCGGCAAAGCGAACATGAAGTGAAGCCCGGTCAGCTTCACTGTAAACAGCTACGGTCTTGATTCCCAGCTCCCGGCAGGCACGAATAACCCGAAGAGCAATTTCCCCCCTATTGGCAATTAATATCTTTTTAAACACTGATTATCCTAACTTAAACAAAAAAATAGATGTATCAACACTTGTGGCTATTGTCGGATTCGTCAGAAGAAGCCTCTCCATGCCAGCGTTCCGAGGCTCCCGTGATACCCTTAACCCTCAAATCGAAATCATCCGGATTGGTACATTGATTCATTGCTTCCTCAAAAGAAATCATTCCGCTTCTATGAAGTACCATTATTGACTGGTCAAAGGTTATCATACCATATTGATTCCCCTGTTCAATCAAATCATGAATGCTGCTGGTTTTTTCCTGATTGACGATATAATCTTTGACCGCCGCGGTCGAAATGAGGATTTCCAGAGCCGGGACCCGTCCGGCCACATCGCATCTCTTAAGAAGTCTTTGGCAGACAATAGCCCTTAGCGTTCCCGCCAGAAGCAGTCGGATCTGCTGGTGCTGATGGGGAGGGAAAAAGGAAATAATACGGGAAATCGTTTCCACAGCATTAAGAGTATGCAGAGTTGTCAATACCAGATGACCGGTATCGGCGGCCGTTAAGGCAATCGACATTGTGTCCAAATCACGGATTTCGCCCAGAAGAATAACATCGGGGTCCTGACGAAAAGCATGCCGCAGAGCGGTGGCAAAGCTCTCCGTATCGGCGCCCACTTCTCTCTGGCTTATGATGCATTTTTTATCACGATAGATATATTCGATGGGATCTTCAATGGTTAAGACATTATCATCGCGGCCGACATTCATATGTTCAATCATCGCCGCCAGCGTGGTCGATTTACCGGAACCGGTAGTTCCGGTAATAATAATCAAACCTCTTTGCTCCATTGACAGTTTTTTAATCGTATCAGGAAGATTTAGATCCTCGAATGTGGGAACGCTGGTATTGACGGCACGAATGGCGATACCAATAGTGCCTCTTTGACGGAACAGGTTTATGCGAAAGCGACCCAGCTTGGCAACGGAAAGAGCCAAATCCATCTCATTTTTCTTGCGGAAACGATCCAATTGCTGCTCATTGAGAATTTGACTGACAACATTCTCCATCTCATCAATAGTAATAGGATTGGTAGCTATCTGCTCCAGTTTTCCATTCACGCGAATATGCGGACGAATGCCGACTCGTATATGAAGGTCGGAGGCATTTCGCTCCAACATCTCAACCAGCATCTGTTTTAAATTCATAGTCCTATTTCTCGAGATAGATTATACTTGAGGATCAATCAAAAACAATACTTGTCCGAATTCCACCGGCTGGGCATTTTCAACCATTACCCTGATCACGGTGCCGGCCACTTCCGATTCAATTTCATTCATCAATTTCATCGCTTCCACTATACAAACTACCTGGTCAACTGATATTTTCTGGTTAAGCT
>JAPLUS010000110.1 GCA_026397495.1 Candidatus Zixiibacteriota bacterium
CAAAAACAGCGGCCAAAGTGAATATTTTGGTACATCTGAATTCGGCTGCCATGACCATTTTGGCTCCCGCCCTTTATAGAATTCCTGCTTGAAAACCATCTTATCCAGACTGGCTTCTTTTTTGACCTCGGGCGAGATAAAAATCGGTAGAGACTCTTTAGCAATAAAGATAAATATCAGAAGAATTGCGATAACTGCGATAAAGGCATTAAGGGCAATTATCTTTTCGCCAAGAAACTCCCGAATTTTCGATTTCGGTTTGAAATTATATTTTTTCAACGTACTTCTTTCAAATTGGACGGGCGGAGTATCGCTCCGCCCGCGGGACCTTCAGGAAGGAGGGTGTTCAGGTCCAAAACTACTTAATTAAATTCTTTTCCACCATTTCTTTTGGAAGCGGGACATAATCAACCTCAGCCGCCAGCTTTTGTCCCTCCGGCGATAATGCCCAATTGACCAGTTTTTTCAATTCACCGGTCGGGGCACCGCTGAAAAACCAGTATAATTCTCTCGATATCGGATATGTGCCGCCAGAGACCGTTTCGTTCGAGGGTGTAACGGCCTTTGAAGTATCGGTTTTTTTAACATCGGCGAACTTGACGCCGCTGGCCCATGCCAGGCCGCCGTATCCTATCCCATATTTATCTTTTGAAACGGCGTTAACGACCGCCGCCGTTCCGGGAAGAGTCTGGGTTTGATCGGCATAATCTTCATTTTTGAGAACATGCTCTTTAAAGAAGGAATAGGTCCCGGAGCTGTTTTCCCGACCATAAAGAATTATGACATGGGATGCTCCCCCGATTTCTTTCCAATTCGTAATCGAGCCAGTATAAATTCCTTTCAATTGCGCCAGCGATAATTCTTTCACCGTGTTTTCATTATTTAGAAACACGGCAATACCGTCAAGAGCAACCGAAACGCGATATGCTTTGTGGCCGCTTGCTTCGGCCTGCGTGTATTCCTGTTCTTTCATGTCGCGGGAAGCCTGGCAGATATCGGTTCCGCCGTTGATAAGAGCCGCGATCCCGGTTCCAGAGCCGCCGCCGGAAATCTGAATCGTTAAGCCATGATTAAGCTTCATATATTCTTCCGCCCATCTTTGACCAAGGCGAATCATAGTATCGGAGCCCTTAATCGTGATTACGTCTCCGGCAAAGGCCGCACCGGCTATCATTAGAATCATTGCCGCTGCAATTACTTTTTTCATAACATTCTCCAATTCATCTTGTGAATTTTCTTAAAACTTGAATTCTGTATTTAGATACAAATACTTTTCGTCCTTTGTACCTTCGGCCTGATAATTCTTGTTGCGGATATCAAGTGATGCTTTCACTCCTTTTATAGGAGCGCATTCGATTCCGGCAATAAGCAGCGTATTGCCGTCTTTGTCAACGATAGTATTGGGGTCATAAATATCGGCCCGTCCGAACAGCACCAGCGTTCTAAAGAGCGATTGAGATGGGACCAGCGCATTCAGATACAAATCACCCCAGAATGAAAGACCACTCTGTTTCAGGTCCTCTTTATTTGCTCCCTGTCCCAATGTCTGGTAATTCAAGTCAAAGCAGAGATCTGCCACTTTTTGATAAGCCAATTTGCTGCCCACAGATATAATTTGTTTTTTCCAATCAGCGGCTTTGATATCGGCATCAAAGGTCTTGTTCTGGGTCCCGGTATAAAACTGCGCGAAGAGGGCAACCTGATTGAAATCACCATTGTTATAGAAGGGGAGCAGTTTTCCGTAAAGATTGATATCCTTGTTCTTGTTCTTATCAACATAATCACTATACTTAGTGCCATTAAGTGTGGAAAGCCCCGCTTCGCCCAGGCTTCCCTGAGGTCCCAAAGTGAAATTAAATGACAGTCCCAAATCAGCCGTTGAGAGCCAGCCGTTTAGATCACCGATATTCTTTTCGATATAGCGGCGGTTCCAGATGCCATCCATATAGTTGAGATACATAGTCGGCTGAAGACCGAAACGAATTTTGAAATATTTGTCCATTGGTTTGACTTTCCAATCGGCGTAGGCATATTTCAAAATGATCGGGTAGCCACTGTAGGCGGTCATGGCCGGGATTTTTACCGTATCGCCGCTGTTATCGACAACCTTAGTTTCAGAGGTCGAAAACTTTTCCGGCCTTATGTCAAACGTTATCCGAAGATTGGTATAGTCGGAGAGTTTAGATTCGGCGCCGAAATAGGCACGATCGATAGTAAAGACGTTATAATTGTCGAACCCATCTGTTTTGTTCATCATCCATGTGGTATAGATGGTACCTTTGACCGATGTTTCCGCCGTGAATGCGGAACCGACCGTTAAGACAATCACTAACATCGATAATAGTGTGATTGCTTTTTTCATGCTTCTTCCTTTCATTTTTGTTTCCTCACTCTTAATCATCTTCTTTTTCTACTTTTGATTTTTTTCACCCTTTCCTGATAGCAACCAATAAAACGCCGGAATTGTTAGGATTTTGTTAGGGGAAGGTTAGAAATTAGAATAATTCGGCTTTTATGGCACAGTCTCCTCTTAATCACAGAAAGGAGTTTTGCTATTGTGGGATATTGAATTACGAGCCGAAGGGCAATGTGCTTAAAGGCAAAAATATGGAAAATGTGCTACCCTTGCCGGGCGTGCTCTCGACTTCAACTCGTCCATCGTGAACCGAAACGATATGTTTTACGATCGAAAGCCCCAATCCTGTTCCCCCCAATTCCCGACTTCGCGCCCGGTCCACTCGATAAAACCGTTCGAAAAGTCGAGGAAGATGAAGCTTTTCAATGCCGCAACCGTGGTCAGTGACATTGATAGCTATTGTGGCATTATCCAATTTGGCGGATATCTCGATACTGCTTTTCGTTTCGCTATATTTAATGGCGTTATCAATAAGATTGATAACTGCCTGCTCTAATAGCGGCGCATTTATATTCGCCTTAAGATCGTCATCGCATTGAATCTGAATCTGAATTTCTTTGGCCGCCGCTTTTAACTCACAGGCGCCGATTGCGTTTTGCAGGACGCCCTTTAATTCGGTGAGTTCCAATCCGATATTGCCCCGTTCGGTCTGATCGAGTTCCGATAAAGTCAGCAGATTTTCGATGATGGAATTCAGACGGTCGGTCTGTCTGGCAATTATTTCCAAAAATCTTGAAGTATCTTCAGGGCTATGGATTCCACCATCGCGCAAAGTATCGATAAAGCCCTTGATTGATGTAATTGGCGTTCGCAATTCATGTGAGACGTTGGCAACGAATTCGCGGCGGATTGTTTCGAGCTGATGCAGACGGGTTACATCATGCAATACGATAACGGCGCCCAGATTCTGCCCGTTTTCGCTATGAATGGGAGAGCCATACAGATGCAATATGATGTTGGCTTTATCCTGAATGCCGATTTCTTCATCTTGAGTCGCTCCACCTTCCAAAATGCGGGCGACAAATTTTTGGAGGTTAGCGTTTCGAAATGATTCCTGCAGATAACGCCCCGTCACCTGATTGATTTCAACCCCGAGCATTTGCGCCGCGGCGCGGTTGAGGCCGATTACCCGCTCGGTCATGTCAAAGGCGATAACCCCTTCAACCATACTGTCCAAAATCGCCTCACGTTCATTGCGCTGATTGATAATAGTCCGAATCTTCTCATTCAATTGTTTTGCCATTTCATTCATTGTCTCTGCCAGCTGACCAATTTCTTCCGTCGTTCCGATTGGCAGATGATGCGTGAAATCCCCGCGCGTAAAATGCCCCGCCGCCCGCTTCATCTTTACCAGCGGCAGGGTGATCCGGCGGGAAATATAGAAACTTACCGCCATCGCCAAAATGGCGATCAGAAAACCGCCCACTATTATTTTTGTATATATGGAGCCAAAGGCATGCTCAATAGAAGTTAATGGCAAGGCGGTCCGCACAATGCCTAAAATCTGCCCGTCTTTAATTATTGGCACGGCCACATACATCATGGTTTCATAAAGAGTATGACTGTACCGAGTGGCCACCCCGATTCGTCCGCCAACCGCTTCCTGGACTTCAGGTCGATTTGCATGATTTTCCATTTTCGTCGGATCTTCATCGGTGTCACCGATTACTTTCCCTGTAGGAAGTATTACGGTAATACGCGTGGCGCTCTCGAGCCCGACCCTTTTGCACAGGTCATTGATAAATGCGGTATCCGAACCAAAATTGAGTCCCGTCATTCGTTCCCGCAGGATAACCGCTCGCGCCTCCAGCTCTTTTGCATTCTGGGTCAAGAAAAATTGCTTACTCGAGTATATGATAAACCAGGTCACCGCCGTTATTGATAAAATAATGACTAGGATATATGAAGGGAAAAGTTGCCAGAGTAATGGCCGTCGGCGCATACGCTATTCCTCACCGGCAGTTATTTTTTCCGAAAAGCGGTAACCGACCCCGCGTATCGTTTCAATATATTTTCCATAAGACCCAAGCTTTTTCCGCAGACCGACAATCTGGACGTCGACCGATCGATCGGTTACCGGATAATCCTCTCCCTTGACAGCGTCGACAATTTGGTAACGAGTGAATACCCAGCCCGGTCGGGATACCAAAAAGTGGATGATCTGAAATTCCGTGAAAGTCAAATCGACCTGTTTTCCATCGACAAGCACTTCACGTTTTCCCTGATGTATTTCCAGATTGTCGAATTTGATGGCCTTCCCCATTTCAGCGGTTGCGGAAATTTCCTTTCGCCGTAGCACCGCCCTGATTCGAGCTATCAATATTTTGGGGCTGAATGGCTTGACAACATAATCATCCGCCCCCAGTTCCAGACCTATGACAATATCCGCCTCCTCACCTTTGGCCGTGACCATGATGATTGGGATCCCGGCGGTCCGAGGATCACTTTTTAGATTTTTGCAAATTTCTATTCCATTTATTCCCGGCAGCATAAGATCCAAAAGAATCAGGTCAAAGGGAGCCGAGTTTGCTTTTGATAGGCCGTCTTCTCCATCCGATGATTCCGCCACTCGATATCCATCCCGAATCAGATTATATCTGATTAGTTCGCGAATATCATTATCATCTTCTATTACCAGTATTTTTTCTTCAGCCATTTTGGTCTAACGATTATTGCATTCTATCCTAATACGCAATTAGTCTCTATTATGATAACTACCATAACTCGTTGACAATGAAGTAAATCTGACATAAACTAATTGATAATTGGACTTCGGGCAAGCCCTTTTA
>JAPLUS010000123.1 GCA_026397495.1 Candidatus Zixiibacteriota bacterium
TCCCGTCGATCCCAACAAAGCGCGCCAGTTTAACTTTACCGCCATCTTCAACATAGTCCTGTCCAACCGTAATAAGTGTATCACCGTCATTAAGGCCACTTTTTATTTCGCTGATACCATTGAAATCAGCTCCTCGGACAACTTCACGCACCACGGATTTGCCCCCGCTATAAATAAATACCCGATCTTTACCGTCACGATTAAGAATTGCTATGCGGGGAGCGGTGACTATGCCTTTAAACCGGCCAATGATTATTTCGCATTTGGCAAACATTCCCGGCTTGAGTATATGGTTGTCATTGCTGACTTCCACATCCACTTGAAAGGTCCGTGTAACCGGATCGGCCGAACGGGCCACCATGATAACATTTCCCTGTCCGGTCAGAAGCGAATCAGCGTCAACGGTTACTCTTACATCGGCTCCTTCTTTGAAATTGCCGATATCATTGCCGCTGACTCCGAATTTCATCCGTAACTTATCAATCTGTGCCACCGTCGCCACTTGCACGCCGGGCGAGACATATTGTCCCGCCGAAACATCAATCGATGTCACCGTTCCCGAAATCGGCGAACGCAGATCCACCGTTTGTGCGGCGGCGTCAAAGTTGGCCTTGGCCACTTCATATTCCGTCCGGGCGCCGTCATATTGCATTTCCGAAACTGCCCCTTGATCAAACAGATTCTTCATCTTGCGAAAATTCTTCTCGGCATTCTTAAAAACGGACGAGGCCTGCATATAATTGGAGGTTGGGCCGGAGCGATCAAGGCTGACAAGAATATTATCAACCCCCACACGCTCGCCCTCACGGACATTTATCCGCTCCACCGCTTCCGATATTTTGGCGAATATGACCGCCTGTTTTTCGCCTTCCAGCGATCCGGTGAAGGTCTTGGTCAGCTCCTTGGAGACCGGTGTCACCAGTTCACCTCGGACCGATATGAGCTGCTCGGTGGTTGTCTTCTGGCCGCCTTCGCCGGAGCATCCCGCCACCAGCAGAAACAGGGCAGGCCATATCAAAATGTCGAACGATGTTATTTTCTTCAATGACATATATTTCCTCACTACTTATCTATTTCTTCGCTGATAGCTTTTTTCAGGGCCGCTTTCGCCAGCCGATAGTTGTATGTCGCCCGCGAGAGGTTAGTGCGGGCATCGGTCAGGGCCGTCTGCGCCGAAAGCACTTCCAGCTGCGTCCCCACCCCCGATTGATATCTCACGTCGGCGATACGCATTCCCTCCTCGGCCTGGGCAATCGTCTCTTTTTGCATATCGAGTGCCTTGCGAGCCATGTTGAGATTATCATAGGTTTGTTCCACTTCCAGACGGACATCATCCAGGGTTTGCTTTTCCGATAGCATAGCCTGATAATAATCAACCCGGGCCTGGCGAACTTCGCCAATCGTCCGGCCGCCGTCAAACAGCGGAATACTCAGGATAAACGAGGCACTCCAGCTTTTAGCCGTATTCTGACGATTGTATCTGAAATCATCGGCTGATCCGGTAAAATTGTAGGTTGTATTAAGGCTGACTACCGGATAAAGCCAGCCCCCTTTGGCAATGCGGATCGCTTTATCGTAGACTCGCTTCTGATAGTCGGCCTGTTTGACTTCCGGGCGGTTTTGAAGCGCCTGCGCCACCAAGGTATCCAGCGGCGGTAGCGACAGCGTCGCCGAATCGCCCAGGTTGCTGTCTAACCTGATATCTTCATCAAGCCGCAAACCTAAGAATGATTTCAGCCTTTTCCGGGATAAGGTGACTTCCGATTCCGCCCCGATAAGCTGCGGTTCGAGATTGGCCTTTTCCACCCGGGCGCGAAGTAATTCATACTCCGAGCTCATTCCCTGGTTGAAGTACTTCTCCACGACCTGAAGGTTGTATGAGAGTTGCTCATACGCTTTCTGAAGAACATCGCGATTGGATTCGGCCAAAATAGCATTGTAGAATATCGATTCGGCGCTAAAAATAATCGCCGCTTTCACTTCCCGCAGCTTTTCATGCGTATAGCTCTTATACATTTTGGCTATTTGCAGGGCCGCTCCCACTTTCCCACCAACATACAGCGGTTGTGACAGGGACAAGGAGACGTCGAACTCATTATTCAGACCGATTGGTACTTTCTGCCCCCCAAAGAAAAGTTCCTGGTTCTTCAGGTTCCGGGTATAGCGGCTGCTCAAGGTCAATTCCGGCAGCGCCCCGGCCCGGGCCGAAATAATCGCCCCCTGGGATCGATCAATTTCCTGTTGGGCCGACAGATACTGGCGGTTATATTCCAGAGCTATCTGCCGGACCTTATCAATCGTCAGGACTGTTTCGGCCTCCGCAAAATTCCACACCAGAAAACATAACAGAAAGGCAGTTAAAATAACTCTCTTCATATTTTATCCGTTGCTTTGTGTTTCTTTAAATATAATTGATGCATACTTATAATTTGATCCGCCATTATTTTGTAGTTAATGGCGCCCTCATAGCAAAGCTTCTGAACCAGCATTCCGTCAAAAATGGCATGCATGATCCAAATCAAAGATTTGGATTTGTTCGTGCTGAGACTACTGTTTTTCTTTATATATCGGGCGATGTTATTAACCATTTTTCCATGGACATTGGCCATATAGTCACGGACGCGGCGAATCTTGTGGGCCTGTTCCCAGAGTTCTATCGTCAACTGCTTTTCTTCCTTTAAAATGCCCATATAATCATGCACCACAACCTTTATAAACCGATTAATCGGCGGCTGTGTTTTGAGGTATTCCAATATTTGCTCGATATGACGCCCTGCTGTTTCCTTTACGACCGCCAGGAAAATGTCTTCTTTGTTTTTGAAATGAAAGTAAAGGGCGCCTTTGGTGACACCCGCTTTCCGCGCGATATCCTCGGTGGTTGCGCCGGTGAAACCCTTGCGGTTGAAAACCTCTATGGCCGCGTCGATAAGTTGGGCCCGCCTTATTTGGGCCGGAAGTTTGGGACTCTGTTTCAAATTTCTTTCCTTATAAAAAAATACCTACCGGTAGGTATCTATTCGACCTTATATAGCCATAATTAACGATTCCGTCAAGAATTTGTTCCAATATTTTGTAAATATTTGGTCTTTTGGGTGAAAAAAAATAATTTTGCCGAAAATTTGGAGGTTATAAGGGATCTTTTCCCGAGAGCGGGCCATTTTCATCCATCTGTCCCAAGAATTCCTCTTTCTCACCGGCCGCCTCAATTTCCCGCAGGCTCATATGCTCTGAGCGAAGGAAAAATATTCCCAGCAGAAATATC
>JAPLUS010000262.1 GCA_026397495.1 Candidatus Zixiibacteriota bacterium
AGAATCAATATCTGCGGGGCTCGTTGGCTCTCAACAAACAAATGGCAGTTGGTCTTTTCAGTTGTTGAAACTGGGCTAGATCCGTCTGTCCCGGCTACACTCCAGCGGGGATAGGTTTGGACCTAGGGCGCGGCATGAAAACGGGGGAAGTAAAAACAGGTTGAACTGGAATGTCAGTTTGGACAATCTGGTTTTGTACTCCACAGCGACCACATTTTATTTCTAAGGCCTGACAATGCGCATACCTGGCCAGAAGCTTGTTGCACTTCTTGCATCTAAAATCTGTCACTTCCCAGCTCACCCCCCATAAAATCAGTTCCGCCCCAAACGTATTCTTGTATAAAACTAATGCAAATATTATGCCAATAGCGGGAATGAATTAACGATTGCCGCTGGGTATGCAGTTCCAAGCAATTAACCCCAATGGTCAATCGGGGCATAATTCACAAGCGTTGCATTTGTGGAACAAAAATAATCAACTGAGCTTGGTCCGATGAAGGGAAAAGATTGATTTGTATACAAAATGCGTCGAATAATATATAAAAGTAGGTTTAAAGGGTCGGGGGACACTGACTGCAAATCAATACCGACGCCCTCACATCGGCATTAACAAACGAAAACCAGTTTCCGACACATGCCCTTTAATTCACAAAAAACATAGCGTTCCAAAAATGGAACGCTATGGTGCGAAAATGGAACGCAAACTAGACTCTAATCAGTTCTAGAAGTTTTCATCCACATGATTAGACGAGATTCCATATTTGGCCGCTTTGCGCACAATGGTGGAAGCGGCCACTTCCAATTGTTTGGCTATCTGTCGAGTGGTCTTATACTGGGCATAGGCTTTTTCCAGGATCTGTTTTTCCACATTTTCCACCGCCGCTTGTAATGGAATGATGCCCCCCACATATATCTCAGTTTGGTGATCAAGCATAGCCTCCCCCAAGTAAGAGGGCAGATCATCCCGAGTTATGACATCTTTAGTGGAGATAACCATCATTCTTTCGATCAGGTTTTCCAGTTCCCGGACATTGCCTGGCCAGTCGTAGACCAGGAACAATTCTACCACCTCAGGGGAGATGCTCTTGTTTAACTTGTGTTTGCGGTTGAACAGTTCCACGAAATGGGTGACTAGGGAGGGAATATCATCTTTTCTTTGCCGCAACGGGGGGACATGAACCGGCACCACATTCAAACGATAATAGAGGTCTTCACGGAATAGCTTCTGTTCGATCATTTCCAAGAGGCTGCGGTTGGTTCCGGTTACAATCCGAACATCAACCGGAATTGATTTGGTGCCCCCCACCTTGGTAATTTCCTTGTTTTGCAGTACACGTAAGAGTTTTACCTGCAGGTTGAGGGAAAGATCACCGATTTCATCCAAGAAAATTGTGCCTCCGGTGGCCAGCTGGAAATAACCCAATTTACCTTCTTTTTTGGCGCCGGTGAAAGCTCCGTACTCGTAGCCGAAAAGTTCTGATTCGAGCAGATTTTCCGGAATAGCACCGCAGTTGACCTTGATGTAGGAGCCATCTTTCCTATTGCTGTTGTTGTGAATTGTCTCCGCAATAAGTTCTTTACCGGTTCCAGATTCTCCGGTTACCAAAATGGTGGAATCGAATTGCGAGAGTCGGATGACGGTGGCTAATAAATCCTTCATTATTATGGAATTGCTGACAATCTTGCTCGAACCGGCATACTGTAGGCGCAAAGTGCGCAACTGGTTTTCATAGTGCTGACTTAAGCTCTCCACTTTTTCCAATTTTTCTTTGAGCACGTTCAATTCGGTAATATCACGAACATTGCATACTACCCGAAAGATATTACCTAACTCATCATAAACCGGGTTGCCGGTAGACAGGGTGATTTTGCCCGTCCTCATTTCCTGGCTGATGGTAACCGGTTCATTTCTTTTTAGGACTAGAGCGGTCACTGACTCGGAGACGATGCCTTCTCCCTCTATTTCCAAAACATTTTTGCCGATAAATTCGCTGGCATTCATCCCCGTAATCCTTTCATAGGCTCGGTTCAAGCGCAAGGTCAGTCCATTTCCATCCGTTATATATAATCCATCAAAAGATGAATCAATGATCGCATCTAATTCCTTGTTCAGTTCTTTGAAACGCTCTAGTTCCCGCGAAACACTCTCTAATTCGGAAATGTCTTGTAAAACAGCTACCGCGCCGACAATTTTGCCGTCTTTTTTTATCGGCGAGCGGTTAGAAAGAAAAAAACGGTCATTGAGTTTGACTTTCTTTAACGGTTCCACGACGCCTTTCTGAATGACATCCATCAGGTCACTGGTTGGCAGCACCGCTAGTATGCTTTTCCCAATAACTTCCGAAGCCTTGCGCCCCAATAGTCTTTCTGCCGACGCATTCCAGACCTTAATCATACCTTTTTCGTCGATTGAAACGATGAGATTGTGGGCCGCATTGATGATGGTATCCAGCTCCAGGGATATGTTCTGGTACGAATTGAAGAAAGCTTTGGCTATATCCCCGCGAGTCACTATTCCCACCACCCGCATATCCTCATCCACTATCGGCAGGCGCGGCACACAAGCATTTACGACTTCGCCGAACTCATCATCCGGATGTCCGGTGAGTAAATCCCGGGTCATCATAGTGGCGATTTTTCGATCTAT
>JAPLUS010000041.1 GCA_026397495.1 Candidatus Zixiibacteriota bacterium
GTAGATTGTTAAAGCGACTGACGACTATTCCGAATTTTAAACCGGAGGCATTCAATTTTCCGGCAATTTCTTTATAAGACATAGCAACTCCTATATTATTGAGAATAAATGCCCCAATTTATCCCGTTTGGTTTCCAAATATTTCAGATTATATTTTGTTGGAGGAATCTGGATGGGAACTCTTTCGACAACGGTTAATCCATATCCTTCCAGACCGATAATTTTGCGTGGATTATTAGTTATAAGGCGAATTGATGTCAACCCCAGATCAACCAATATTTGCGCACCTATTCCATAGTCCCGAAGGTCGGGTGAAAAACCAAGCTCGACATTAGCCTCAACGGTGTCTCTCCCTTGCTCCTGTAATTTATACGCCAATATCTTATTGGCCAATCCAATTCCCCTCCCCTCCTGGCGCATATAGAGCACGACACCACGCCCGGCCTTCTCAATCATGCTCAGCGCCTCCGCCAATTGATCTCCGCAATCGCAGCGCGCCGAGCCGAAAACATCGCCCGTGAGGCACTGCGAATGGACTCTGACCAAAATATCTTTTTGCCCGCCGACCTCTCCCTTGACAACGGCCAGATGATGATGCTCGTCTATTTGTGATTTGTAAAGATGCAGCATAAAGTGACCAAATTTCGTCGGGAAATCGACCATGACTACTCTTTCAACCAGCCTCTCCGTACAGCGACGATATTCGATTAAATCTTTCACTGTAATCATTTTCAGATTAAACTTATGAGCCACTTCAAAAAGTTGTGGAACCCGCGCCATAGAACCATCTTCCGCCATAATCTCACAGAGAACTCCCACCGGTTTTAGTCCGGCCAGCCGAACCAAATCAACGGTTGCCTCCGTATGTCCGGCTCGTGATAGGACGCCGCCGGCAAGCGCCTGAATAGGGAAAACATGCCCGGGACGACATAAGTCCTCGGGAACTGATTCCTCCGAGACAATTGTCTCTATTGTAAGAGCCCGATCCGCAGCTGAAATCCCCGTAGTTGTACCCCGACAGGCATCAACCGAAACTGTAAACCGCGTTCCGTGTAGAGCACTGTTTGTCTCCACCATCGGGCGGAGCTTAAGTCTTTCGATACGGTCTTCAGTAAGAGGCGTACATATCAGGCCCCGCCCATGCAGAGCAAGGAAATTTATTCCTTCAGGAGTAGCTTTCTCCGCCGCCATAATAAAGTCGCCTTCATTTTCGCGATCCTCGTCATCAACGACTATTACCATCCGTCCCTTCCGGATTTCTTCAATAGCCTCAGGTATTTTGTCAAATTCTGCCATCATAACTCCGTCAGGTTGACTACCATCCACTTTGCATCAATTTATCCAATGTCAGTTGATGCTTAATGCTTTTTTGCATATAATTAAGAATATATTTGCCTATAATATCAAACTCTAAGTTAACCTTTGCTCCTGTTTTTAGATTGTCTGCGGTTGTTACCTGACGAGTATAGGGTATTATATTCACCGTAAATATATCATTCCGTATATCATTAACAGTTAGACTGATTCCATTCACCGCTATTGAACCTTTAGATACGAGATGGTTGGTAAAGTTTGAGG
>JAPLUS010000338.1 GCA_026397495.1 Candidatus Zixiibacteriota bacterium
TACAACGAGAAAAATAAAAAGACTATCTTAATCGTCTGTAACGCTGGAATGGCTTCTGCACTTTTATTGAGATCAAAAATACTTTCGGAATTTTCTGATATTTCAATTGAAAGCGTAATCTCTTATCATGAACTTCTGGAGCGAAAGAATTTCAGCGGGATTGACATCATAATCAGTACGATACCTTTGCATCTCAGAAATGCGCCTCCAGTTTTGGTTGTAAATGTGATTTTAAAAGAAAAAGATTTGGCTAATTTAAAGAAGGTTCTGGTTGTGCAAAAGCATGAAAGAACTGCGCTCCCTCAGGTATCGGTTACCGACGGCCCGCGCCTGTCTGCCTTGATTGATAACAGCCTGATCAGTCTTAAAGATAATGTTAAAGATTGGATTGGCGCAGCTGAGATTGCAGGCCAGCTGCTCTTAAAAAGCAACCTTATTGAAAAGCAATATATAGATGCGATGAAGCTGGTTGTAAAGGAATTCGGTCCGTATATTGTGGCTTGGCCTGGAGTTGCAATGCTCCACGCCTATTGCGGGGAGGGAGCAAAACAGCCAGGCATCAGCCTTGTTACTCTGCAAAACCCGGTTGAATTCGGTCATCCGGAAAACGACCCGGTGGATATTATCCTGGCTTTAAGCATTCCCCAAGGATACTCGATCACCCTTGCATTAGATCAATTGAACCGGCTGCTGACCGATGAAAAAGCGCTGCAAAGATTGCGGCTTTCATATCACCGGAGTACAGTGATGATGCTTGTAAAGAAATTTAGCCAGGAATTGACACCAGAATCAAAATAGGCAGTTCCAGGCTAACTATCTGCTTAGTCATTAACAATGAAGGTAACTTTTAAAAGTACCCTATATTCAGTAATATTCCCCTTGTTGTCCACCAGCACTTCGTGATCCCCAACCCAAGCAGCTTTAAGGTTGTTAATGGTCATGGCTGTCTTCTTCAGGCCCTCCTTGATGGCATCATCAAAGCTGATTTTTGAAGAAGATTTGACTTCGGTAATTCGCGCAACTGACATGTAATACTCCTTTTTCTTTAAGTATACAGAAAATGAAAATGGAAGTGTACTTATTATGGTTATTAAATGAAATATTAACAAATAGAAAAAGTGCAGAAAACCTGCGCTTTTAATTCGGAAAGCGAGCGATTATTTTAAGGGGAAACGGATTTCGGTTTCAGGTTTGATGGATGGGTCTGAAGATGGGTCGTTGAGATAATATTCGTAAGCAATGCCAGTGGGTTCAATACCATTATCTTTTGCCCACTGCACCAGGGAGTCGTATGCAGGTTGTACAGAATCATAAGCCCCGATATGAATTGTTGAGATGAACTTTCCTCCCGGAATTACATTTGGCTTGATCTCTCCTTTGCCCTCAAATTTCTTTGCCACCGGGAATCCTGCCTCTACATCCAGCGCGTTCATATCCAAATTGTAATAAGCGCAAAACGGCATTCCTGTGGGGTATTCGCCCAAATCTCCGAGATAGGCCATGATTCCGCCGTAAGCTTTCCCAAAAAACTCCGGCAGTTTTCCCACGGGCATAATAGAGCGCATCACCAGGGTGGGTTGATCGGGCAATTCAAGCAATTTGATTTCGTAAGACATATTTACCTCCAGTTAGAATATGTGTTCTAATGATATACCACTTGACAAA
>JAPLUS010000307.1 GCA_026397495.1 Candidatus Zixiibacteriota bacterium
GGCTTTGCCCGCAGATTTTCATCCTATAAAAGAGCCTTCCTCCTTTTCAAAGACATTGCCCGACTAAAACGATTGATTAATAATCCCGATATGCCGGTGCAAATCATAATGGCCGGGAAAGCTCATCCTCTGGATAATCCAGGCAAAGAAATAATAAAGCAAATACTTCAGGTGGCCGCCCAAGAGGAATTCCGAAAGAGGATTATCTTCCTTGAAGATTATGATATAAATGTCGCCCGTTATCTAGTACAGGGAGTTGATGTCTGGCTTAATAATCCTCGCCGCCCGCAGGAGGCCTCCGGTACGAGTGGAATGAAAGCGGCTGTAAATGGCGCTCTCAACCTCTCCATACTGGATGGCTGGTGGTGCGAAGGCTATACCCCCGAGACCGGTTTCAAAATCGGTAATGGGGAGGAATATGATAACCCCGAGTATCAGGATAGTCTTGAAAACCAATTCCTTTTTGATGCTCTTGAACGGGAAGTTATTCCTCTCTTCTATAAGACTAACGGCGCCAATCTGCCCTATAAGTGGGTAGCGATGATGAAAAGTTCAATTGCTATGGCCGGTGGACATTTCAGTTCGCATCGGATGGTTAAAAATTATACGGATCAGGCCTATATTCCGGCTATTAATGCCTATAATAAATTCTCTGCCGATAACCATACCGCCACCAAAACAATAGCCAAATGGCAAACCGAATTAACCGCCAAATGGGACCAAATCAATATTGATAATATTGAAACACCGGCCTTTGAGAATTCACCCAAGGTGGGTGATAAAATTCCGGTCACCTTGAAGGTTACTCTTGGGGATTTGAAACCAGACGATCTCATAATCGAGATAATCGGAGGAAACTTAAATTCATTGGAACAGATGAATAATTATGAATCGGTTGTAGCCGAGAAACTTGGTGTCGATGCCACCCTTCCTCGCGGTCAATATCTGTACAAGGCGGAAGTCGTCTGTAAGGAATCCGGCCGATTCGGCATTGCCGCAAGAGTAATGCCCCGGAATCCAAACCTGATTCATAACAAGATTCCAAAATTGATCAAATGGTGGTAGGCAGCGTCTACTGTTAATATAGCCGTTTCCATCCTTTCACGCCGATTGACCATATATTATTGAGTGCCATGCTCCTTTTTTTCAAGATTAATACTTGCAATATTTAAGTATTTCTTCTAATTTTTCTGATAAGTCATACCTTTGAATTTGAAGGAGAGGAATGATGAAAATATCGGCGTTGATGTTTTTGGGATTATTCTTGTTTATAATATCGGCGGCATTCGGGAGCAATTGGAAAATAACTACACTTGATAATGGTTTAAAGGTTATGATCCTGCTTCCTATTTCAATGGAACCACTCACCTCTTGGAACATTTGATTCTATTTCGCGGAACAGAAAATATGACCGGGGAGCAGGTTGGCGCTGAAATGAAAAAGCATGGAGCTTACTTCAATGGTTTCACCTCTGAAGATTGGACGGATTTTGTAATTAGCCTTCCCAAGGAGTATCTTGATTTCGCTCTGCAGATACATTCCGATATGCTTTTTCATTGCAATTTCCCAACCAGAGAAATGGATGAAGAGCGACAGGCGGTGGTTGAAGAAATCAACATTTCCGAGGACACTCCCTTTTCAACGGCGTATCGAACCATGATAAACGCCTTATATAGGGGGCACCCCTACGAAAGGCAGGTTTTAGGTACAAAAGAGAATGTTCTTAATCTGCCCCGAGATTCAGTTTATACATATTATAAGAAATACTATACTCCCAATAATATGGTCATGGCCATTGTGGGCGATATCAATGCCGATACGGCTTTGAATCTTGTGAAAAGATATTTTGGTTCTCTGCCGAAAGGCATTATCCAAAAAGACCAATATCTTCCTCCAGAAGCAAAACCTTCTCAGCGAAGCGAAATAAAAAGGGATGTCGCTCAAGCTTATTTGATGATAGGTATGATTGGCCCCCAAGCATCCGACCCGCATAACTACGCCGTGGATATATTGGCCGATATCCTTGGCAATGGCGAATCCAGCCGGCTCAGACGCACCCTCCAAAATGAAAAAAGATTGGTCAATTCCATCTCAATGAGTTTTGACACCCGTAAATATGAAGGCCTGATATATGTCTATGCCACCTTAGATACGGCCAATATCCAAAAGGTTGAAACGGCCATCAAAAATATATTTTCAGAAATAAAGGAAAAAGGAATAACCGAAGAAGAGCTGCTCAAGGCCAAGAATTCGATCAAAACCAATTACTACGCCGGATATGAAAAGGGGCTCGACATTGCTGACAATTACGCGCAATCGGAGTCATTTATAGGATATAAATTTGCCCGTGATTACCCCAATAATATTGAGCGAGTCTCTCTTGCCCAAGTTGCTGCCGCGGCTCGACAATACTTACAGACTGATTCCTATGTTCTAAGCCTGGTGGTGCCAAAATGAAGCATATGAGAATAAAAAACTGCATTTATTATTTTGCTATAGTGGTCATATTATTGCACTCAATCGGCTGCTGCCAAAATCTACAAATCGACGGCGATGGTTACGGCCGCACCACTCTTGCCAATGGCATTACCGTTTTAGTCAATATAGATAAGAACACTTCTCTGACCGGAGCCAGAATTCTCATCGGCGGCGGCCTTTTGACGGAAACCGCAGCCAATAACGGCATCTCCAATTTAATGACTCGCCTTTTGCTAAAGGGGAATGATAGTATGACCGCCGAGGAGATTTCCTCACGGCTTGATTTTCTTGGCGCTCAAGTTACGCCGGGATCTTTTCGCGACTATAACGCTTTTTCCTTTGTATGTCTATCGGAAAATTTTCCTGAAGTCATGAAAATAATCAGCCGTTGTCTGCTGCTGCCTCTTTTCAGCGAAAAGGAATTGGAAAGACTAAAATTCGAGATGACCGGACGTATTAAAGCGGAAAATGACAACCAGGCTTTGGCTTCCAACAAGCTCTTATGGAAAACAATTTATGGCGAGAGTGGATATGGGCTTTCTCTCTTGGGAAATATCGATAGCTTCCAAAACATTGATATTGTTGCCATCCGTGAGCACTATAAACATTTGATAAATGGCGGCAATATCATCATTGGCATTTCCTCCGACCTCTCCCCTAATAAGATTCTGACTCTATTGAAGAAAAATCTGAAGGCAATTCCTTCCGGGACGACCCCACTCTCCCCTCCAAATATTACACCACAGCTCAATAAGGAAGGATTTGTTTCATATGATCGTAATCAATCTTTCATCTCAATGGGCTTTCCTCTGAATCATTTGACATCCAATGAA
>JAPLUS010000401.1 GCA_026397495.1 Candidatus Zixiibacteriota bacterium
GGTTGCCGCCGCCTTACGTCAGATTGAAATTCTCGAGGAAAAAGATTTTCACAATATTGTCATTTCTTTAAAATCATCCAATGTCAATACCGCTTACTGGGCCTGTATGATGCTGGCCGAAAAAATTGATTGCCCTTTTCATCTCGGCATCACCGAATCGGGCACACTTACGACCGGTACTATTAAATCCTCCGTTGGATTGGGTGCTCTGCTTATAAATGGTATCGGCGATACTATCCGCGTTTCCTTAACGGCCGATCCGATCGAAGAAATTCGTGTAGGCAAGGCCATTCTAAAATCGCTGGAGCTTAAGAAGGAAGGGGTAGAAGTCATTTCCTGTCCGACCTGCGGACGATGCCAAATTGATATAATTCCTCTGGCCGAATCGATTGAGAAAAAAACCCGCCATTATAAGACACCACTCAAAGTGGCCGTAATGGGATGTGTTGTCAATGGTCCGGGTGAAGCTTCCGTGGCCGATATCGGTATTGCCGGCGGCGATGGCTTTGGGATTCTTTTTAAAAAGGGGCAAATAGTCGGAAAAGTAGACGAGTGCGATCTGGAAAGCACGCTCCTTAAAGAAATCGAATTAATGACCGGCGGGGTATAACGCTCTCGGGCAGACTAAAGTCTGCCGCGCACAAAATGTAAATAGGATTGTGACCTGACACATAAGTATATGTTGGATAATAGCGGCGGGTCACACGAATCCGGTCAAACGGATTCGCAAGACCCGTCGCAACCAGATTTGGGGACTTTTTCAACAAGCCCTAAAGTCTGCCGCGCACCATACTTGACATGGTAGGTCAAGAAAGATGGCAGAACCGCCCGCCGTGGCGGGGGGTTCTGCCCTACTGAAGGAAATTAACAATATGACTAATGGGGCGTAAGCCGAATATCATTCGGTCCCCTATGGATTATTAAGGAGGAGCCTAAAATGAGGAACTATTTTTTAATCATTCTCTTATTAATCATTCCGGGCGTCCGGGCGCAGAATAATCCTAACCCCCCGTCGCTGGATAGTCTTGCCGCACAGGCCAACAATGCCTACCTGATCAAAAACTATGGACAGGCAATTGAATTCATTAATAAGATTCTAACTTATCCTGAGGCCCAAGAAAATAGGCCGGGTTTATTCAATGGTTTGGCGAGCTGTTATTCTCTTATTGGAAATGCCGATAGCGCTCTTTTCTATCTGGAGCAAAGTATCAGAGCCGGTAATTCAGAATATCGGCAGATTAATAATGCTACGGATTTTGAATTCCTAAGGAAGAATTTCCCTGAAAGATTTAATGCGATGATTGCCCTCGCCAAGGAAATGGAAAAGAGCGATCTTCTGACAAAATGCCCCATAGCCGTCTTGGCATATGACAATTATACCGGGCTGACAGATATTTCGAAATATAAATGGCTCAATTATCATCAACCTGTGCTGGATACTCTTCGTGAACGATATCAATTGGCCAAAATCACTCAGCCGGGGAATACCGAATTCGAGAAAATCACTCTCCTCCTTGATTGGGTTTCCCATCGGTGGGAACATCGATCGGACACCTGTGCCAATGATTATGTTCTGGCCATACTTGCCGGTGCTGAAAAGGGAGCAAGATTCTGCTGCGGCACCTATGCCCAGGTGCTTGAAAACTGTTTAGTAGCGATGGGATACCCCGCCCGCTTTGTGGGATTGATGAGACAGGGCGGGTATAAAATTGGTTCCGGCCATGGCTGTGTGGAAGTCTGGAGCAATCGATATCAGAAATGGATACTTCTTGACGCCCAGAATGATGCCTGGTGGGAATCGGGTGGTATTCCCTTATCCGCCTTCGAATGCCGCCGGCTTTTTGTCAATGACAAGGGAAACGATCTAGTTTTTAAAGGTCAACGAAAGGAAAATGATTATAGTCTCATGAAATCCGAATGGATTGTATATTTCTATCACCTCTTCTATTATGATGACCCCGGATTGAAAGACAGCAAGGGCTACTCCGGTCTTGAGCTCGTTACCGACAGCATTACTCCGGAATTATTCACCGAGACTGTTCCCAGTACAAGGGGGGCGGTAATAGATAGTTATGATGAAGTATATCCTCGCCTGAATCAGACAAAAATATCGTTCCGGCCTATAAACATAAAAATGCCATCAGACAGCTTAGAAATTGTGCTCAGCCATACCACGCCCTATTATGATAAGTTTTTCGTCAGAATTAATGGGGCCGATTGGAAAGAATCGAATGATACACTTCTATGGATATTGGATAAGGGAGTAAATGTTATCGAGGCAAAAGCCGTCAACGCCGCCGGAATTGAAGGGAAAATCAGTCGGATTGTACTGAGAAACAATATTGGATCAACTCTCAGATGAATAAGCAAGATGGC
>JAPLUS010000329.1 GCA_026397495.1 Candidatus Zixiibacteriota bacterium
CAGGGCGGTTGAACATTTGGTACAATGGGAAAAGGTTGAAGAATGATAGCGCCATTGATGCTGTCTCAATTGAATCTGTCGCGCGGTTCTCGCAAACAGAGGAAGCGTGTCGGGCGCGGCCCCGGCAGCGGAATGGGAAAAACCTCAACTCGGGGTCATAAAGGGCAGAAGGCTCGTTCCGGAGGTGTCTCTAACGTCAAGAGATGGTCCGAAGGCGGCCAAATGCCGCTTCAGAGGAGAGTCCCCAAACGCGGCTTCACAAATATCTTTCGTGAGCAATATCAGATTGTAAATTTGGAGGCTCTAAATAAATGTCAACCGGGAGAAGTGACTCCTGATACATTGAGGCAACTGGGAATAATAAAATCCACTCGTCTGCCTGTAAAGATTTTGGGAATGGGTAAATTGGAGCCGGCCTTACATGTTAAAGCGGCGGCATTCTCAATGTCAGCCTTGGAAAAGATTAAAGGGGCCGGCGGCAAGGCCGAGGTGATTTAGTTGCTGAATACCTTTCAATCAATCTTTAAGATTGAGGAGCTTCGGAAGCGGATTTTCTATACCCTGGCCATATTGGTGGTATATAGAATTGGCGGGCACATTCCAACTCCGGGCGTAGATGGTTCTCTGGTTGCTAAGGCCTTGGCCAGCGACACGATTTTTGGTATGCTTGACCTTTTCGCCGGTGGGGCCTTCCGCAATGCCACTATTTTTGCCCTCGGTATAATGCCCTATATTTCGGCGTCGATTATGCTTCAGCTTTTGGGCGCGGTGGTTCCCTATCTGCAAAGATTACAGAAAGAAGGCGAGGAAGGACGAAGAAAGATAACGCAGTACACCAGATATCTGACGGTTTTAATTGCCGCTCTGCAGGCTTTTGGTACGGCGCAATTTCTCACGAGTCTGGAACTCGGCGGCGCCAAGATCGTTTATATGCCTTATGGCGAATTCATTGCCCTGACTATGCTGACCTTCACCTGCGGAACCATATTTATTATGTGGCTGGGTGAACAGATAACGGAACGGGGAATCGGTAATGGCATTTCCCTCATTATTTTTATCGGCATTGTGGCTCGTTTTCCCGATGCGGTTATAGAGGAAATCCAGTATCTCTGGTTTGGAACACGTTCCTTCTTTGTCGAAGTTGTTCTGGTAGCGGTAATGATTGCCGTCGTGGCCGCCATTATATTGGTAACCAGAGCCCAAAGAAAAGTTCCGGTTCAGTATCCAAGAAAGATTGTTGGAAGGAAAGTGTATGGTGGCGCTACCACCCACCTGCCATTATCGGTTAATTCAGCGGGAGTTATTCCGATTATCTTTGCCCAGTCGATAATGTTTTTGCCGGCGACGGCTCAGCAGTTGTTCCCCAATACCGAATGGATCGCCAATGTGGTCTCTAATTCGTTGGTCCCCGGCGGTTTTTGGTACTCAATCATTTATTGCTTAATAATTGTCTTTTTTGCCTATTTCTATACGGCTATTGTTTTCAATCCGATAGATATTGCCGATAATATGCGAAAGAATGGCGGTTTTATCCCCGGTATTCGGCCAGGCAAACGAACGGCCGAGCATGTTGAAAGAATTTTGACTCGTATTACTCTTCCAGGCGCCCTTTTCTTTGCTACGATTGCCATAATGCCATGGGTTCTGATGGGCCAGTTTAATGTTAATTACTTTTTTGGCGGCACCGGCCTTCTGATTGTTGTCGGCGTGGCTCTTGATACTTTACAGCAAATTGAGTCACATCTATTGATGCGTCATTATGACGGTTTTATGAAAAAAGGGAAAATCCGCGGGAGATCATATTAATGAACCTTATATTTCTGGGTCCTCCCGGGTCGGGCAAAGGAACGCAGGCGGAGCGAATTTCCAAATTGCTTGGGATTGCTCACCTTTCAACCGGCGATATGCTCAGGGAATCAGTAGCCAGGAAAACTTCTCTCGGTCAAAAAGCTCAGGAGTATATGGAAACCGGTGAATTGGTCCCTGATGATTTAATTCTTGGAATGATAGAAGAAAAACTTTGTTCGGGAGGATGGGAACATGGTTTTATTCTCGATGGCTTCCCCAGAACAATCCGACAGGCGGAAGCATTGAAGAAAATGATTGCCAAGAATGAAAAAGAAATTGATAAAGCCATCCTGCTTTCGGTATCTGATGCCGAGGTAATGCGGCGTTTGTCGGGAAGGTTTTATTGTCCGACCTGTAAGATCGGATATAATTATCCTATGCGGCTGCCCCGGCAGAAGGAGCATTGCGATTTTGACAATACCAAATTGGTTCGCCGTCCCGATGATGAAATAACCGTTGTGAGAAATCGTCTGGAGGTTTATAAGAGAGAGACGGCTCCCCTTATTGACTTTTATCGTAAAGAATTAATTCTTTCAGAGATAGAGACCGATGACGGTCCGGATAAAGTGACGGAGCAACTGCTTAAAGAAATAGGGAAGGCAAAGAAGAGTGATTCTTATAAAGACAGATGCCCAAATTGAGATTATGAGAAAAGCCGGAAAAATCGTTGCCCAGACTCTAAAAATGGTCGGAGAGAATATACGACCTGGGGTTTCGACGGCTGAAATTAACCTTATGGTCGAGGACTATATTTTATCCTGTGACGCCAAGCCGGCCTTCAAGGGGTATCGGGGTTTTCCGGCGGCAACTTGTATCTCGATTGATGAGGAAGTCGTCCATGGTATTCCCGGCCAGAGAACACTCAGAGAAGGACAGATTGTCTCGGTCGACTTAGGCGCCATTGTTGATGGCTGGTATGGTGATGCGGCATCGACCTTCCCGGTGGGAGAAATATCCGAGGAAAAGAGAAAGCTTTTGGATATCACCAAGAACTCTTTGGAAGCCGGTATCGCGCAAGTCAAGACTGGAAATAGGCTCGGGCAGGTTTCATCGACAATACAACAGATGGCCGAGGCGGCGGGATTCTCAGTGGTTAGGGAGTTAGTTGGGCATGGTATTGGCAGGGTGATGCATGAGGATTTGCAGGTGCCTAATTTTGGGACCCCCCTTGAGGGCCCGGTGCTGGAGAGAGGAATGACCATTGCTATTGAGCCGATGGTGAATGTAGGCGGCTATAAAATTACTACGAAAGCCGATGGCTGGACAATTATTACAGCCGATGGATTGCCCTCGGCTCATTTTGAACATACTGTGGCCGTGACTGATAGCGGCCCTGATATTCTGACTTTGATATAGGATGTTGATGACCAAAGAGGATACCATACAGGTGGAAGGAAAGGTTCTGGAACCTCTCCCCAATGCCATGTTTAAAGTGGAACTGGATAATGGACATGTTGTTTTGGCTCATATCTCGGGCAAGATGAGGATGCATTTTATAAAGATTTTGCCCGGAGACAGAGTTACCTTGGAACTTTCGCCTTATGATTTAACCCGAGGTAGAATTACTTACCGGTACAAATAAAAGAAGTTTTTTACAGGTGCGGTGTTTATGAAAGTGCGTTCATCAGTTAAGAAAAGATGCGAACATTGTAAAATAATACGGCGTCATGGCGTTGTTCGTGTAATATGCAGTAAAAATCCTGGTCATAAGCAGCGTCAAGGATAAAAAGAGAATAGTTTATAGCAGGAGGTTGTTTTGGCACGTATTGCGGGTGTCGATTTACCCAAAGATAAAAGAATTGAAATTGGTCTGACTTATATATATGGTATCGGCCAGCCATCAGCGCATAACATTATTGCGAAAACCGGCATAAATCCTGACACGCGGGTAAATAAGCTGACCGAAGAAGAAGTTGCCAAGCTTCGGCGTATCATCGAGAGTGATTACAAAGTCGAGGGCACTTTACGCGGTGAAGTATCGATGAATATCAAGCGCCTGGTTGATATCGGTTGTTACCGTGGATTGCGTCATCGGCGTGGTTTGCCCGTTCGGGGACAGCGTACTAAAACCAATGCCAGAACCCGCAAGGGGCCAAGAAAGACAGTTGCCGGTAAGAAGAAAGTTGTGGCCAAGAAGTAACATATTAATAGGGTAAAAACGTGGTAGAGCAAAAAAAGAAACCAAAAACCAAGAAAAGATTGGGCAAAATAGATTCCAATGGAATCGCGCATATTAAAGCCTCCTTTAATAATACGGTTGTAACCATCACCGATTGCACGGGTCACACTGTTTCCTGGGCGTCGGCCGGCAGAGTGGGATTTAAAGGTTCCAAGAAATCAACTCCCTTTGCCGCTCAGCTGGCGGCCAATACCAGTGCCAAAGAGGCGCTATCTCTTGGAGTCAGAAGAGTTGAAGTATGGGTCAAGGGGCCGGGAGCTGGACGGGAGGCCGCCATTCGCTCTCTTTCCGCCGCAGGACTGGAAATTACCGCTATTAAGGATGTGACTCCAATTCCTCATAATGGTTGCCGCCCACCCAAAAGAAGAAGAGTTTAGAGTGTGAATAACTAATGTTATTCAAGAAATTTGATAGGAGAAGGAATGGCTCGATATCGTGATGCTAATTGTAAACTGTGTCGCCGGGAGGGAGAGAAACTTTTCCTCAAGGGACACCGTTGTATGACTAATAAATGTGCGGCCGAAAGAAGGGCTTATGGTC
>JAPLUS010000099.1 GCA_026397495.1 Candidatus Zixiibacteriota bacterium
ACAATAGACAATATCCGGATTTTTACTTAATATAAGATTTCGGAGAAAGGCCTGAGCCGAATCATGAAAGGGTTCCCCTTTTTCCGGGCAGTCGATACCCAGCAGACGAAGCCGGTCGCCACCGGTCAATTCAATAGTGTCGCCATCAATTATTCTGACCACCTTAAATCTGTCCCGAGGTGATTTGTCGTAACCTATCTCTGAAACAAAACGAATAAGAAGAAGGAGGACGACGAAGGTGGGTATTAAATATCGTTTCTTGGGTATCCTCATAATTGCCTATGGCAAAAGATGAAAGAATTATCCAAAAAATCAAATCATTTTCTAATAAATTTAAATTTCTAAGGCCGGCTGCCGGCAGGATATTCCATTTGACAAGGGCAGATTAATTGACTTTAATCTGTCAAGAAAAAGTGAGGGGAATAAATCCTAAGAGGATATCCCGATCCATGAGGAATTAATTGTGAAGAATCCGGAATTGATTTCACGTTCCATTTACTATCAGCTGGTTGATCTTTTCGATATATCTGCCATTTATTATCACGATGGGCGACTGATTCTTCGTGCCCGCCCCCATTTCGGTAAATCCGAAGCCATTACTTTGATGCATAGAAGATTGAAATCTTCCGGCTTTGAAGCCACTGTCAGGGAAGATAATAACGAGCTACTCATTGGTATAAAGGAAATCCCCATCAGGAAGGTGCCGATATTGAATATTATCCTTTTTGTGGCTACTCTGACAACCATGTTTTTTGCCCCGGCTCTTCTTACCTTCAAGCTCGATTTTCTTCGTCAGCCGGGAGCCATTGCCGAACGAATTGAATTTACCATCGCTCTTATGGCCATTCTTCTTTTTCACGAATTTGGACATTATATAGTCGGACGGCGGCGTGGGGTGTTGATGTCGCTTCCCTATTTCATTCCGGCCCCTAATATTGTGGGCACTTTCGGCGCCGTCATAAAATCACGCTCGCCCTTTACCAATCGCCGTGATTTAATTGAGGTAGGCGCCGCCGGCCCTATTGCCGGTTTTGTCATCTCGCTGATTGCTTTATCCATCGGTTTATATCATTCCCATATTGTCGCCACCGGCGCCGAAAGCGGAATGATGTTGGGAGATTCTCTACTCATTAAGTTTCTCTCCCGGATTATCATTGGACCAATACCGGAAGGTTATGATTATCTGCTCTCGCCGGCCGCCTTTGCCGGCTGGGTGGGGCTATTAGTAACAATGATTAATCTTCTACCCTTGGGACAGCTTGATGGCGGCCATATCGCCTATGGACTAATGGGACGGCAACAGCATCACCTTAGCAAGTTTTTTATTGCCGTCATGGCGGCTATGGGTTTTTGGTGGCCCGGTTGGTGGTTTTTTGGAGTCTTGGTATTTCTTTTTGGGATAAAACATCCGCCAACTTTCAATGATGCCCTTCGTCCCTCACGGAGGGCCTATCTATTGGGGTTTCTGGCTATTACAATTTTTGTGATTAGTTTTATTCCGGCGCCATTCAAATTTGATTGAGCATGCCAACATTTAAGCCTGTTTTCCCATAAATTACATTGCTATTGATGAGCCCTTCATTGTAGGCCTCCATAAAGTAATCAACAATTACTGGGTCAAACTGACTGCCGCGGTATTTAATGAGTTCATCCAGAGCCTCTTTGGTATCGCGGCCGGGACGGTAGGGACGATCCGATAGAATGGCGTCAAAGGTGTCAACTACCGCCAGTAGTCGCCCCTCGATTGGAATATCTTCCCCTTTAAGACCATAGGGATAACCGGTGCCATCGTACTTTTCATGATGAGCAATGATGTATGGCATCACCTCTTCAAGAAAAGGAACACCGGCGAGAATTTTTAAACCCAACTCAGGATGTTTTTTCATAATGTTCCGTTCATATTCTGTCAGTTGCCCCGGCTTATTTAAAATCGAATCGGGGACGCCAATCTTCCCAATATCGTGAAGAACACATCCGGCCTTCAGTTGCGCCAGCCGAGCGCTACTCCACCCCATCTTGCGGACAATTATACGGGCGATGCGGAAAACACGATCGGTATGCCCGGCCGTATATCGATCGCGCGCTTCAATGGCATTGGCCAGCGATTTAATGGTTTGCAGATATGCCCTCTGGAGGTTTCTATCCTGATAATTGCTCTCCACAGCCGAGGCCGCCGCCGACGCCAAAAGCGAGATCAGGCGAATTTGACCGGCGGCGATATGATTAAACCTATCCGTATAAACAAGCGTCAGCAGACCTATTGGATCCCCTCTGGAGACAAGCGGAAAAGCCACATAGGAACGTCTGTGCAAAGCACCATTTATTTCGAATTCCTCATTATAAATTCCGCATTGCCCCTTTTCAAAATCGACCGGACATTTTGATATATCTCCCCTCAAAAAGGAGTTGAAGGAATCATCGGTATCCATGTTTGATTGAGCCTGAAGATTATATTCCCCATTCTTGCGATCCAGAAGAAGAATTGCCGCGGAGACGGCCGGCAGAACTTTCACGGCTGAATCAACAACGAGATTTAAAAGCGGCTGAAGTTTAATACCCTTATTGATGGCATCAGTAACGTGCATTAATTCCATCTGACTGCGTAATTCCACATTTTCCCGCTTAACCTGCTGCAGTTCCAGCCCGCGCCGAATAGTAGATTTTAGGTCTTCGAGTTTAAATGGTTTTATAAGGTAATCATATCCTCCCTTTTTAAGGACCGAAATAGCGGTCTTAACAGTGGGATAGCCGGTCATCAGGATAACAACCGCATCGGGGTGACTCGCCAGTGTCCTTTCGAGAATCTGTACTCCCGAATAATCTTTCATCACCAGATCAGTCAGGACAAGATCAATATTATTATCCCCTATGAATTCCGCGGCTTTTTCCGGCTCTGTAAATTTGTAAACCGTATAGTCAGGAAATTCATCAAGAGCTTCTTTAATTATATTGCAAATATATTGTTCGTCATCTATGACGGCAATATTCTTCATTACACTCTGCCTTCTGGTTTGCTCTGGTTGAAGGGCCGCTTAAAGATGGTTCCCACTCTTCATACTTCTCATATCGGTAGAAAAGAGTCTCCCCACAGAGTCCTCTGTCCAAATGTATTAAAATTGGCCTGCTTATGGGATATTTCCTACTGGAGTTTCAAGATTGAAACTGTTCCTGCGCGTGATACGAGGAACGCACGAGGGGAGCGGAGAAAACGGATTTTATTCCGCAATTTTCCGCAGCAGCGGCAAGATGCTTAAACTCCTCCGGATGATAATACTTAATCACCGGGTGATGGTTCTTTGACGGAGCGAGATATTGTCCAATGGTTAGATATTCCACCCCGGCTCTCTGAATATCCTGGAAAACTTGCTCTAATTCAGCAATTGATTCTCCCAATCCCACCATAAGTCCCGATTTTACCGCCATCCGACCCGTTTCCGCGGCCATTTTTAGAATATCCAGCGAACGGTGGTAATTTGCCTGAGGTCGGACCATAGCATAGAGACGCGGGACCGTTTCCACATTATGATTAAAAATGTCCGGATTAGTATTTAGGACAACATTCAGATCTTTATGGCATCCCATAAAGTCCGGAGTGAGAATTTCTATGGTTATATTTTCTCGCGATGCACGTATCGCCGCCACCACTTTTGCGAACTGCAAAGCTCCTCCATCAGCAAGATCATCTCTGGTAACAGAGGTGATGACGGCATGTCTTAAGCCAAGCAATTCCACCGCTCGGGCAATATGGGCCGGTTCATTCTCATCCAATGAAGCAATATCTCCATGAGTTACATTACAGAATTGGCAGTGGCGGGTGCAGTTTGGTCCCATAATTAAAAAAGTCGCCGTACCGCGCGAGAAACAATCCCCACGATTGGGACAATTGGCCTCCTGACAAACGGTATTTAATTTATATTTCTTAAGAATAGATTGCACTTCCAGATATTTACCATTTCCGCATGCCTTCACTTTAAGCCACGGAGGCTTTACCAGGCCGGATGGGACAGATAGTTTTTCCATAAAATTGTCCAAAAATTAAACATCACATCTCAAATAGAAACAGATAACGAGTTCTCTTGGTTCCATTCCATTAAGTTATGCAAAATTCGCTCGATATCAAGAGAAAGAAGAAATATTTCTCAGGAGAGGAATCTTTAATGCCAAAAAATGCCTCCTATGTCCTGTTATTTTTTGTGTTGCTGATATCCTCGGCATCGGGACGCCCGCTTAAGAGCGGAACGGCCCTTAAATTATCGACCGAACCATCTCTGCGTGAACTAACTATTGCACCTCACTTTGCCGCCGCCGAGGCCTGCACTGTCCGACATGACAAGGGAATGATTTACCAGATTGATAATTATTTCACCGGAGGCGAATTATACAAAGCTTACCAGGACCCCTCCAAGGCTTGTTCCGGAGCTTATCCTTTTTCGGTCGAGGAAGTGGATATGATTTTCCATTTTGCCCAGATATGCACTCTATTTGTATCGGTCGATGTCGAGTCAGCAGATTTAACGACACCCTCTTGCCCCCAGCCCGGCGCCTTGCTGTCAATCTCAACCGAATATATGTATGCACTCCCGGATACCGGTTTTTATCTATTGGCTGTACCTCTGGATTCCACCCTCATTATTAATTCTCCTTACTTTGTGGGATTCTATATTTCCAATTTGATTGATGCTTCCACGGGGGTAGGATTAATTTCCGATGACACTCCGGTTCAATGCGTCAATTATAATATCTGGGATAATTCTATCGGTTATATTGATATGACCAATAACGATTATTACAATTTCCCCGGACGGTTACTTCTTTACTCGGTGGGCACTACCGGTGGAAGTGGCCCGACGCCCCCCGCACCATCGATAACGCTCCTAAAACCAAGTATTAATGAGGCGATCTCCGGGCCGGCCGTTCTTTGGGCTTCGGAAACATCCGGCAGCCCCATAATCGAGTACGTAATATTTAATTACCGGAGCAATAGTGGAAGCTGGATTGAAATTGGCCGCGATAATGACGGCAATCGGGCTCTTCGAAACGGAGTCAATGAATCGGGAACCGGGGGAGGATATTCCCTTGCCTGGAATTATGGCGTTCTGGCCGAAGGGACTTACTGGGTAAAAGCCACGGTTTATGATACTCTGGGACGTTCCGCTGCGGATTCCCATCAGGTTTCCCTTGACCCAACGCCGCCCGATCTAATTATAACCAGCCCGATAAATATGGATACCATCTGCCTTCCTCTAAAAATAGAAGCCACTACGACAGATGAGAATATAACTCAAGTGCGGTTTGAAAGAAAAGCGGCTCCCCTAAACTACGGCGCCCCAGTGGTAACTCTGAATCAATCACTCTATGGGGACAATAACGGTAATCCGCACGACGGCAATCATGCCTCGGCAGGAGAATACGGCGATTATTACTGCGGCCCGGTGGCCGGGGCCCTGGCCATCAAATATTGGTATGATAAAGGATTTATTTATGGGATGCGGGAGGGTAGGAATCTTCTGCCAATTGATACGGTTGTCGAGCGCCTGGCGGCCAACATGCAGACGCGCGCCAATAAGGGAACCTATGATGATCTTTTTTATAGCGGCTTGCTCCAGTATACTCTGACTCATGGCAATGAATTGGATTTAGAGATATATCGTTATCCCCATTATGCTCTATTCCGCACTCTTCTGGAAGAAAGAGAACTGTTTCTGGTGTTGGCTCTTTCCGGCGCACCGGGTATTTATCTTGCCGCCGCCGGAGTTTCCGGATTAAGCGATTCACAGGGGCGCTATGCGATGACTGTTTCGGATCCCCTAACGGGAAATATTATAAGCGCCTATATGAAAAACAATGCCGGTATGGCACAGGTCTATTATGGTAACAGTTGGCATAATCTTGATATGATAATCACAATAATGGGTTACTCCCATATGGTAAGTCGGGATTTAATCGGTATGGATACATCGGCGGCGGGAGGTTGGAACTGGGATTGGATTTCAGCAGATATGATTCAGGATTCATTATATTTCTTAACGGCTACCGCGACTGACGCTACCAATCGCACCGGAACGGCAACCAATCTGATTCAATATGGATGTGCCTCCTTAAAGAAGGGAGATTACGATGGGGATGGGTTGGCCAATGTGGGAGACGTTCTCTATCTAATAAATTATATTTTTAAGAATGGCGCCACGCCCATGGGTGGCATCGGGCGGGCGGACGCCAACTGCGACGGTGCAATTAATATCAGCGATGTGGTCTTTGCCATAAGATTTATTTATTCTCATGGACCGACTCCCTGTTATTAAAAATAATGTGAATTAGGAAAAATCCGCCCCGCTACAATAATCGGTTGAAGCGAGGCGGGTTTTTTATTGCTTGCGGGCCGAGACGGCACGCCGAGCAATTTCAGAATCGATGCCAGAAAGATAGTTCCGGCTCCATCGAGTAAAGCGATGATATTACTGATGACAAAACCCACAATACTTCCCAAAATGGGAATTACGGCTATAGAGATAAACCCTCCTCTTAAAAAAATTACCAGGTAAACAACCAGTTTGGCATATCGGGAACAACTGTCCTCCGTTAATAACAGGAGCAAAGGCGCAATCACTATCAATCCGGCGCCAAAAATGAAAAGCCAATTATGCAACCTGTTTCATAAATAATGCGGAAAGCGGCAGTCGGCCTTATCAAAAGCGAGTAGAAGTGGATTGTACATCAACACCTTACGACAAATTCGGTGAATTCACCGGACGGCACGGCTGTTGCTTAATAGCTTCGCAGGGAGAAAAATATATTTTAAAGAGGAACGGAATGATATTCTATAAGGCAAAAAGACCATTTCAGATTAAATGGATATTAGCTGCCATAATCTTTGTGGCGACTCTTTGTATTACCTTCAATGATCTCTACGGTTCCGGTTTTTCTTTCTAAACCGATTAAGGGCCTTCTGCAATATTGGTCATAGATTTTTCCCCACTTCATAAAAAATAGATTTTCCATAGTGCGGCAATTTGAATTTTCCCCTTTTACAAATAGCTTTCAGATTCTTCTAAATTCTGCCTATCTGCGGCTCTGGCGCGAGATGTCTGCTGTACCGATGATGGGATGAGATTAACCGGGAAATGTACGATCTTGTCAAAGATGCGATTCGCACCCATCCTGAGCAGCTTGATATTCTAGTCCCTTATCTGTCAATATCCCGATATCTTCAATGCGACGCAAATAAAAACCTCGGAATTCATAATGTCCAACGCGCCTTTATGACTTTCTTTGAAAATCAGCCACTAGCGAACCCGTCAATTATGCCGGCTATCTGTCTGTAATAAAGCTGGAGGCCGGACAGCGGGATTTCCAAATAGTTGCTTTTTTTATTGACATGACTTATACATTTGTTAGCTTACATTTGATTTGGCGGGCAAATATCAATAATATGGATCGCGGGGTAAATATGCTTAGACGGATTTCATTCCTTTTATTAGTTGCTTACGGGATTTCCCTGATTACTGCAGTCAACCTTATTGCGGACATACAGGAAGTTTCGGAAATAGTCCCGGGTGATGTCAAGGCCAATTCAGCGGCTCTTTCGTCCATAAATCCTTCACGGGTGGGCACAATAGCTAATTCGGTCAACCTTTATACGGGGCAACATGGAGAATCTTTCCCCTTGGCCTCTATTATGGGCAAAGCAGGTTTGGGAGTAACTCTGTCGCTTGATTATAATGGAAATGTATCCCAAATGGCAAAGCTTGAGAATCGAAAGGGGCAAGCATCACCCTTTGGTCTTGGTTTTGATATTGGAATGCAATCGATAGTCGTTGATCACAAGAATACTACCAGAATTGATGACGATGAATACAAGTTGTTGGTTGATAACAATCTTCTTGAATTGAAGCATGTAGATTCCAATAGATATATTACGGAAGAAGGCCATCCCTGGATCATTACACGCCAGACGGCAACCATTGCCGGACGGGAATCCGTCATCGGATGGAAGATCATACACGAAGATGGAATAATATATCGTTTCGGGGATTTCAGCACCTCTCTTACCGGCTGGAATGCCACCCGTAATATCTTGCGATATGGCAGCTTTGTGGGCAATGGTGTAACCGATGATGACACAGTCTATGCCTTCCAATGGGATTTGAAACTAATTCAGGATCATGATAGTCTTAATTGGATAAAATTCACATATCTTCAGGAACAGGATAGTCTAATAGTAATGGATTCCAGCGACCCTCCCCAACTGACACGGTCGCATAATAATTATACCATGGCTTCCCATATTAGTGAAATCGAAACCTCTGCGGGGAACAAGATTTCCATTTCCTATGGCAATAGGCAAGACTTCCAGCAGGTTTTTGGGCTTAATAATTATGAATTTTACTTCAAGAAAAAGGCGGAAAGAATAGCCATTAAAGGGGCCAACGGAGACACTCTATCTTCTCTGGAGCTGACCTATTCCTATCTTAACTCCGGCCGTGACTCAACCTTGAAGAAATTGATCCTTAATAAAATTACCACCTTTAATCGAAGTAAAAGTGATAGCCTCCCACCACTCAAATTTGAATATGAAACAGATTCGTCAAAAAGCGGATTCGGTTCCATGAAGAGGATTTGCTATCCAACCGGCGCCATAAAAACTATCGGCTATAAGAACATAGAATCCGAAGCCAACTATGCAAAACTGGACAAGGAGCTTTTTAACGATTGGATCGGTTACGAGCCGACCGTTATGGCCAGCGACAATATGTTTATACAAATGGCCACTTCTGAAGATCTCAATAATTATACGGTTGGCTATTGGAATGGATATTGGAAGGTCGATACCTTCGCCATTACATCTTACTCCAAAAACAGGGCGGCCATGCTGCCTAACGGGAAGATTGTAGCCTACGCCAGTGACATTAATAGACTTGTCGTGAGAAGCTGGATGAAGGGATACTGGAATACCGACACCCTATCCGATGTTGTAGATACAGAGGGCGTTTTTAGTAATGTGTGGATCTATCCGGGGCAGGACCGTTTTGTCGTTGCCATAGGAAAATACCAATACAATGGATTATGCAATCCAGATAATAACTTCTTTCCCGGGAAATTATACTATTACCTGTGGGATGGTAATCATTGGCATGGGAAGAAGATCTTCAATTTTACTTACGCTAACTGGGCATTAGCGAGCATTCAATTGAGAAATGACATGTGCGTCGTGTCTCTATGGAGGGGCCAGGACAGGAATTTTCTATATGGCAGATATGATAAAACCAATGACACACTTGCCCTGATATCACAGTTTTTCCAACCGGGCAGCGAATGCGGAAGTACGGTGGCTGGCCATGATTTTGTCGCACATCTCTCCTTTGATTCATTATATTTGCATCGATGGACAGGTTCAGTATGGTCTGATATCGTACTCGGAGGAGGGCAGGCAAATGAAATTGCCGCACTCCCCAATGGAGTAGTTTGGAATAAAAGTAACGAAAATGGTGGATGGTCTGTATTGGAGTCCCTATTTCCCAAAAGCGGCGGATTCAAATCGGTCTATCAGTATATGCCTCAAGATCATTCGAATGGCCATATGATTAAGAGACTCTGGGCAAGTAATCATTCATTGATAGCTCACTATAACAGCAACTCTAATCCTTCAAGTGGACCGATAGTACTTTATGAATGGAATGGTCGATATTGGCAATTTAATAAATATATATATGACCAAATGAATGTATACCCTGCGGGCCAATTAAACTTAAATGCCTTCTCATATTGCGCCGGCCCGCCGAGAACTCCGATTGAATGCAATGGCGGCGTGCAAATCAATAATACTAATGTTGTTGGGCATTTTGCCGGCATTTGGGGAACTAATCAAACCATTTATAATGCGGGAATCGGGATTTCTGAAGACTATTTTGGTTACTGCAGAGTTAAAGACAGATCTGGCAATATTGTAGATAGCGCTGATTGGCTGGAAACATATAATCCTTTCTATTATGGTGCCACTTATCACAAATCCAAGATAAGGGATATAAGTCTTTACGGACCCGTTGCCTGCTATTTTTCCGGCTTCCCCAATAGTTTCTATGTGGAGGATATGAGTTATGCTAGTTATTCTTTTGCCCATAGAATATATGACACCCTTTTCTCTGGAAAACCTGCTTATCCTGTGGTAGATTCGGTTGTGGTCTCTAGTTTCGCTTTCGACCCCAAACCTGCCATCACGAAGTTCTCCTATTTTGGCGGGCTCTTAGATGAAAAAGGAATGACACCGCGATTTGCCAAAGCCACAGTATCGACACCTTACTACTCCGGGTCGTCACCTGATGGTTATCAAGTATATCGTTTCTATAATGACATTGATCAAACGGGATTTTACGATAGGTCAATCTACAATTATATGTCATTTCCTGACCTGAAAAGTGCCTCGCGTTATGGAATTGCAAATGGTGGATATCATCTTGATGGCCAAGTATACTGGACTTATTCATATAAAACGGGTGATCCTCCATTCTCAAAACAAAACCCCTCTTATTTTTTCCATTCATTGTATCCGTCGCCTGATTCCATTTATGGGGTTTATAGAATAAAACTTGATTCCGTTTATACGATGGACGAGGGAATTGAAGATACAATACGATATAAATATGATCTTTATAGCGGCCAAGTCATTAAGACCATTAAAAGTGCGGGATCGGGCGGCAAACAGCTATTAGACTCGACAATCTATGCTTTTCAGAGCAATAGTTCTATCAAAAATGATAACTCTTTGGGGCTGCCTAAAGAGCAGTTGACCATCGTTGATTCTTTGGGTTCAAGAGATACCTTGAGCCGGGCATTGATTACATATGGGCGGTTTGGGTCCTGGCAGCCAACCGCTACTT
>JAPLUS010000382.1 GCA_026397495.1 Candidatus Zixiibacteriota bacterium
TCGACGCGGGAAAGGTCAACTTGAAAACCTTTGCTTTGATTCAATCCTTCAGCAAGAATTCGAGCATTCCGATGATCTTCCGCCAGTCTGGTAAGATTATGCTCAATGGCATAAAGTCCGGCGGCCGCCAAGATACCGACCTGCCGCATGCCGCCGCCAAAGAGCTTCCTATGGCGTCGCGCCTTCCCGATAAACTCTTTGGAACCGACAATCATTGATCCAATCGGCGCTCCCAATCCCTTGGAGAGACAAACCGAGACAGAATCAAAGGGTGCCGCCCAATCTTCCAAGGGTATGCCAGTGGCAATATAAGCGTTCCAAATTCGGGCGCCATCAAGATGCATCAATAAATTATGCTTATCAGCCACCTTTCGAATGCGCAGGATTTCCTCCAATGGAAAAATAGTTCCCCCGTGACGATTATGAGTATTTTCTATGGCAATTATTTTGGTGATTGGGCTATGAATATTAAAAGGCCGAATGCTATCTTCAATTTGGTCGGCGGTCATCACACCCCGCTCGGTCGTAATCATATTGACCAGAAGAGCGGAATGCACCGCCGGACCGGACACCTCGTAATTGGCAATATGGCAATCCCGATCACAAAGCAGTTCCCACCCCGGCTCGGAAAGAGTTTTAAGAGCCACCTGATTGCTCATGGTTCCGGAAGGAACAAATAAAGAAGCCCTCTTTCCAAAAAGTCCGGCAATCTTCTGCTCTAAGAGGACAACGGTCGGATCATCGCCAAAGACGTCATCGCCAACTTCCGCCTCCGCGATCGCCCGCCGCATAGCCGGCGATGGTTTAGTAACCGTGTCAGAGCGCAGATCAATATATTCCATATGACGTATATTTTTAAATTAGGAATACAGAGCTACTGTCAAAAGCTCCATTATCAGGCCGCTAACCAGGGGAGCGGTGGCATTATCATCGACATTAAAAGACAGGGCTTCGGTGATGGTAGCCGCAACAGCGCCAATAAGACCCAACATCAAAGGAAGATCAGGAGCAGCCAGCGCTACCAATACGGCCACAACCAAAAAGGCCAGAGACCCCTCAAGCGATTTATTTTTAAATCGATGGCAACCGAATTTTCTTCCGATTATGGCGGCCGGTGGATCTCCGGCCATAATAAAGGCCAATGAAGCCAGCGCCACCGGTTTCGAAAACATAGCAATAACAAAACATGAAGTGATCAGAATATAGCTGGCGCCGGTAAAATCTCCTTTCAATTCATGCTCTCTGATAATTGGCGCCATAACACCCCGGAGGAAATGCCACAGTCTCCACTGGCGCAGTCGGGCGATATCTATAATGATCATACCGAGAGCAATGGGTATCATAATTTCCAGCGCCTCCAGTTTATTAAGCTGCAGGAAATAATACCCCAAGGGTATAACAAGAGCAAAAATATGCGTAAGTTTCCGCAACAGTTCGCCTTTAAGAGTAAGCTGATTGAGTCCCTGATTTCGCACAATTTCAATCCTATAGAGAATCAGCGGCGCGACTTAGGAGGTAATTCGATTTTTTTCATTTGAGTCAAATTATATGAAACATGATGCCGATCAAGCAATTCTTTTTTCCACCGTTCGCCCAATTCCTTTTGATGAATTATCTTTAAAGAATCAACAATGGAGAATCGAGCTTGTTCAAGAGTTTGGTCATACTTTCTGTCAACCACCTT
>JAPLUS010000078.1 GCA_026397495.1 Candidatus Zixiibacteriota bacterium
TTCCCGCCTGAGCGCTTTTATTTCATCGATTTTAGTCTGAATTGTGTCCCTATTTCCCATATTCAGCGCAAATTTTGCCCTCGCTATAAATTCTCCGGTTTTCTTAAGTCGAGAGGTTCTATAACCGAACTCCAAATATGATGCCTGTTCTGTTCTAACTTTTCCTTGTCTATCAACAAGTTGCGCTGATTCCACTATCGTGCCGGTTTCGCTGCCATAGGCGCCGGCATTGCCATATATAGCTCCGCCTACCGTTCCCCATATACCAGTTGCAAATTCAAGGCCAGTTAGACAGTTTTCGGCCGCAAAATCTACCAAAGCTTGTAGTCTCTCCCCGGCGCCAGCAATTATGCCGGTGTCATCAAGTGTTAAACCCATAATAGAATTCTTGATTATCAACCCGTCATAACCGTTATCAGAAACAAGGATATTGGAACCTCCCCCAATCATAAAGAAGGGAATACCAAGCTCTGTTGCCGCCTGCACAATCGTTGATAATTCTTCTATCGTTTTGATTTCAGCAAACAGCCCGGCGTTGCCGCCTGTGCCAAAGGTATTGAAAGAGGTCAGAGATTGGTTAGAAAGAATCATCTCGCCAAATTGTTCTCTTAACGCTGTCGCCGCCTTATCCAATCTTCGCGATGATTTTCCAACCGTCATCATGCCAAAAATATAAGGAAACAGCCCCAAAAAAGCAAGCCCAAAGGGAATCAGATCAAATACAACTTATTGTCTATAATCAAATTATTAAGAAGCGCCGAATTGCGATTCCTCTTTTTTTGACTCTACCTTTTGTTCTGTCTTGGATTCCGGCTCTTTCTTGTTCGATTCATCCAGAAAATTCATCCTCAATTCATACAAGAGACTATTTAAGAACTTGTCTTCTTCTTCGCTAAGATTTCCCTTGGTTTTTTCGGCCAGCATGGCCAGCATATCAATACTCGCCCTGGCTTGCTCCAGATTTCTTTCTATTTTACCCGAAATCGGTGAGACGGTCTTTCCCATTTGTTGAAAAGCCGCCAGCTGGAGGGAAAACACCAACTGGAAAAAATTCATATCCATTTTCATATTGGATTCTGTCATAGAAAACTCCTGTAGAAATTATCCGAACCTTGTCAGATTCTGCCGATAATCAGCTTTGGCCAGCAAGTAGCTTAACAACTTGTCATCATTATTGTCAAGTTTTTTATCATCCGCCAGCAAATTAAAAATTATTTTTCTAGTAATCGGCAAGAGATCCGTATCCATTGTCAAGTCAGCTATTTTAAGCTCCGGCAAGCCATGCTGTTTGGTTCCAAAGAATTCGCCCGGGCCCCGTAATTTTAAATCGGCTTCAGCTATTTTGAAACCATCATGGGAGGCCTGAAAGAAATCAAGTCTCTTCCGAGCCAGATTGCCCAGTGGCGGCACAGCAATGGCAATCGTCATGCCTCGTTTCTCACCGCGGCCCACCCGGCCCCGCAATTGGTGCAATTGTGAAAGGCCAAATCGTTCCGCATGTTCAATTACCATAATCGAGGCCGCCGGTATATCAAGCCCAACTTCGATAACCGTTGTTGCTACAAGAATGCTCAACCGGCCTTTCCGGAAACCCTCAATTACCTTTTCTCGTGCCTCTCTGTCTACCCGGCCATGGACCAGACCAACTTTATAATCAGGAAAAATCTCCTTTTTCAACCGCTGGTACTCTTCTTCTGCCGCCTGCAGGTCAAGTTTTTCCGATTTTTCAACAAGGGGATAGATAATGAATATTTGTTCATGCTGTTTCAATTTTGTCCGAAGAAATTGATAAATCTCCGGGCGTGAGTCAGCCATCCGCCAGACCGTTTTAGCCGGCTGTCTTCCGGGTGGAAGTGTTTTTATCGAAGTGATATCCAGATCGCCATAAAGAGTCAAAGCCAAAGTTCGGGGAATGGGAGTGGCCGTCATAACCAGCGTATCGGGATGCTCTCCCTTGCTGATTAGCTTTCCTCTTTGCATTACCCCAAAACGATGCTGCTCATCAATAATAACCAGTCCCAGATGCTCAAATTGCACCGATTCAGAAAAAATAGCATGCGTCCCAAAGATTATCCTGACCCGACCTGTTCGAATTTTCTCTTCAGCTACCCGCCGATCAGATTTGGATATACCGCCGATAATAAGAGTCGAATCAATTCCTATTTTCTCCAATGGCTCCCGCCAATTTTTATAATGTTGCTCAGCCAGAAGCTCCGTTGGCGTCATAAAGGCCGTCTGAAGGCCATTCTCGGCGGCATAAAGACCGGCCAGCAGAGCCACCACCGTCTTGCCACAACCAACATCACCCTGAAGCAAACGATGCATCGGCCGAACTGATTGCATATCGTCAAAAATCTGTTTAACAGCCTCCTTCTGGTCGGCCGTCAACGGGAACGATAATTCCTTTAGAAAAGTATCAATTATCTTGCCCGTAGTTTTATAAATATGCCTCTTTTTTATTCCGGTGTATCGTTTACGGGTATTCAAGATTAAGTACTGCAATTCCAGCAGTTCATCAAAAGACAATCTTTTTCTGGCTCTATCGGCTTCACCCATCTCTGATGGATAATGGATATCGCGAAACGCCGCCGAAAGAGGCATCAAACTATGAGTCTCAATATATTTTTCAGGAAGGTAATCAGTCATCCCTTCAACAGATTCCAGGGCGCGGCTGATGATCTGCCGCATTACTCGTCCTGTCAGACCGGCCTTTTTCAATTCTGCGGTTGATGGATATACCGGCACAATACGACCGGTATGGATTAACTCACTATCCTGGGCTTCAATTCTCTCAACCTCAGGATGGATAAATTGAAGCTGTTGATAATATGTAACCGTCCCGGTGACGGCATAGATATCACCTTTATTAAAAATATTCTCAAAATATCTATATCCGGCAAACCAGATAAGGGCCACATATCCGGTTTCATCGCCGATAATTACCTCCAGTCGCGATCGTTTCCCCTTGAGTATTCCTTTCCCCAGTATTTTCCCGACAATCGTGGCCTCCAGATTAGCTTCGAGAGAACCGATAGGGGTAATCATGGTACGATCAATATACCTTCGGGGCAGGAAGTGAAATAAATCATAGAGGTTGTTTATGCTGGCTTTGGCGAGAGCCTGGCCGCGCCTTGGCCCCACCCCCTTAAGGTATTGAACAGGGGTATCCAACTTCAATTCCGGCATCAACTCAGCCTAATTTCTTCAGATTAAATTGTCAATCATATATATTGCATATATATTGCA
>JAPLUS010000447.1 GCA_026397495.1 Candidatus Zixiibacteriota bacterium
TGATTGTTTTGCCTTTTGGCATCTCTTCACCATAATAACAAGTATTGTAATAATCCTCTGGAATATAATTGGTATTCTTTTTCATTTTTAATCCACCTTTCATCTCACTTCATATCATTGATTCAGCATTAAAGAGGCAAAAGCATTTTTTATTCTTTCCCCCACCTTGTCCCAACTGTAAAAATCCCGATTGTTTTTATAAAAGTTCAGCCCCTTTGTGCCGAATGTTACCCTTAACTCCGGCGACTCCATCAAACGATCCAAGGCGATCGCCAGAGCTTTTGCATCCGCTGATGGCACTAATATTCCATTCTCATCATTCTTCACTAGTTCGGGGATCGCGCCCGTGTTGGAAGCAACAATTGGCAATCCAAAAGACATTGCCTCCAAAAGCACTATTGCAAAACCTTCGACCAAAGAAGGCAGGACAAATATGTCTGCTTCTTTATAGGATTTAGCTAATTGCTCCCAATTATTTATGTGCCCATGAAAAATAACTTTATCCTTAATGGAAAGTTTCTCAATTAAACTTGATATGTGCCTATAATAATTGACATCTGCCCCAGTATTGCCGACAATATTCAAAAAAATAATATATTTATCTTATCTTTCGTTTTACTTTCATAAGGCTGCACATCAAGCTCATCATGCCCACAATAAACGACCTTAACTTTACCGGCTGCTACTCCTGATACAGATAGGGCCTGCTGGCGAGTATATTCGCTATTACATAGGATTTCGTCTGTCTGCCTGAGATAATGTCTTATCACCCATTCATCCAATTTTTTCATTAGCGGATTTTTCAGTGAGCCGTGATAAAACAATGAAAGCTGCAATAATGTCACGATCCGGATATTTTTATTAAATATTTTTAATAAGGCATTGCATAATACCAGCCTTGGATGTGAATGAAAATCTTCAAGAATGATCGTTTCTTTTCTGAAACTCGTCATACTTATTAGTTTAAAGAAGAACCAGATATTGCTCATAAAACAGTCGAACATAAGCCCAAAAGCGCGTGGCCATGAAGGAAGTTCTTCGGCATACAAAGGTTCGACACAAACTTGGTGTTTTTGAAAATACTCAAATACTCTTACAAAATATTTCTCTCCCCCCGTTTTTGCTTCCTTTATTAAAGGACAAATAATTATTTTCACCTGCAGGTACGCCTTCTTATTAGCAATTCAATAAGCGCCTTGAATCTCTTGCCAGCAATATCCCAAGAAGTATATTCTGGATGCTCTTGCATGAACCTGAATCCATTCTGTCCCAATTTTCGCCTTAAGAAAGGCGAGATTACGAGCCGTTCAATGGCGGATGCTAACGCCACGGGATCCCCGGGTTTAACCAAAAGCCCATTTTCTTCGTGCCTGACAAGATCCGGAATTGCACCAACATTTGTAGATACAATGGGAAGACCAAAAGACATCGCGTCAAGAAACACGATCCCGAAACCCTCCCATAATGAAGGCAAAACAAAAATATCCGCCTTACGGTAATGATCCCAGAGCTGCTCAGTTTTCACGTGACCGTGGAATGTGACCTTTTCATCTATGGCAAGTTCTTTAACCAATCTGTAAAGTTCAGAAACGTTCTTTTTGTCATTTTCAAGATCGCCCACAATATCAACTTTTATCTTATGGTGCTTCAGCTTTGCAACAGCTTCGAGCAAATAACGCAACCCCTTTCTCGGGTAGCACGTCCCAACAAAGAGTATCCTCACTTCGTCGCGGTCACATATATTATTTTCAACCTGTGGAGCATCCGTAGCATTCGGAATAACATGTATCTTTTCTTCTTTGGCCCCAAATCTCACAAGATCCCTTTTTGTGGAATTGCTTACGGTAATTATCGCGTCAAAAGACCTCAAGATGCATAATGTTGCCACACCACTCAATATACGAAGGAAAATATTCGATTTTTCCCGGACAAACAAATGATGGCATATCCCGACCATTATCCCCTTGCGCCTGAACCTCATCAAAAGATTCAGAAAAACAAAATGCAGATTTAGAGATACATCCTCCACAACAATCGTATCCTCTTCAAGCAAAGGCATTACACGCCTAACATGATCAATATTTCTAACAATTCCCCTTAGGACGAAAAAAGGCCATTTATTTAACCCGAAATCAATTGCTTCAATAGAAAAGCCTGCTCTCTCAAGACAGCCAAGCACTTTTGAATTATACTTCTGGCCGCCGGTCGTTGGCTGTCCAATTTGGGACCCCAAATAAATAACCTTCTTAAGCTTTCTATTATTTATAACGACTCGCTCTCGATCCATACCTGGCCTTTCTCGCCGAATATCGTCATGATAATCCTTATCAATGTGATCTTAACTAAACTTATAGATCTGTTTAATATGTTTCTCATTTCCGCAATATCTCTATGTAAGTGCTCGCAAGCTCCTCTGCCGTTTTCTTTATATTAAAACAATTTTCAGCTCTTTTTCGGCCTGCTTTCCCAAGTTCTTCTCTAAGAAATTTGTTCTCCGAAAGAAGACGGATCTTATAAGCGATATCCGCGGGATCGATCTCGCAGTAAACTGCCGCGTCACTCCCGATAACTTCCCGGTTTATAGCGTTGTCCACTGCCACTAACGGAAGCCCCGTAGCCATTGCCTCCGCGGATACAAGACTAAATCCCTCATCATTAAATCTATTGCCCCCTGATTCGCTCAGGACCGTAAAAACATCCATCGCTTGATATATCCTATGCATATCCGAACGCCATCCAAGAAATGAGATATTCCCGTTCAATCCCAGATCTTTGGCAAGTTTTTCCAGCTCATTTCTTTTTTCCCCGTCACCCGCGACAATGAAATACATATTTGGGTCATCCTTCGCCAGTAAAGAGGCGGCTTTAATGAAAACATCAGGCCTTTTCCAATCTATCAGACGGCCCGTGAAACCGACAATAAAGGCATTGGCAGGGATGTTAAGCTCCCTTTTCATCCCGATCCGAACATCTTCCGCCGGAGGAGAAAAGATATTAACGTCAATGCCATTGTGTATTGTTACCACCTTGTCTTCGTGCACGCCAACAACTTCCGTAAAATATCCCCGCACGGTCTCAGAAACAACAATATTCTTCTTTGTCCAGAGGTTTAAAAACTTGAAGATTAAGCGATGTCGGGATTTTTCCATGCCGGGCCAGTTATGGTTATATGTAAGTATGTTTTGACTTCCGGCCAATATAGCGGCAATACGACCTATCAAATTCGATATGTAATGATGGGTATGTATGATATCAAAGCAGTTCTCATTAATATATTTCTTCAAAGCAAATATTAATAGAATAGCGGATCTCTGGGAAAAAGCCCTTGTTTTTATTCCATGTTTCTCATATTGTTCAATCATCGAAGGTTTTACCTGGTCCAAAATAGAACATGCTGTAATATCAAAAACATTCTTATCCAAACGGCTCAGGATATCCAGCATCAACCGTTCAGTGCCGCCTTCCAGAAAGGACCCGATAACATGCAGGAGTCTAATCTTCTTTTTCATCGAGATAATTCCTTCTAATAGCATAAGCCAATCCCATAGCAAACCAGATCTTTGGATCTTCGAAGAATTTAAAGTACACCCAACTATTAACGATCATAACGATCCATATTATGCCCAATGAAAGCTGGGCTTTCCTCATGAAATCATCCTTGATCTTCCTGGCGTCGAATAGCGCTATCTTGATGAAATACCCATAGAAATATAAGATAAATATTAGTCCGACGATGCCAAGCTCGGCAGCTACGCTAAGCAGAGAATTATGAATGATCGGCTCACCGCCCAATCCCCACACATTAATTCTTTGATTATATTCATTAAAGTATTTTGGATAGTTGCCAAAGCCTACTCCAAATAACGGATTTTTTTTAAACATCTCCAACGCGGTCATATCCATGTTATATCTGGCCGAGGATTGGAATGTGCCGAGCTTAAAAGCCGCGGACATGAAATATTCATTCACAGATTTAATCATCTCTGGCTGGCTGGTAATTGCGAGAACAATTAATACAACAAAAACAAACATACTCCAAGCAAACTTTGGCTTGCGATAATTCTCTGCTGTCTTTTTCAAATAATACTTGCTCTGCAGTATCAGCATAAATAATCCTACCCCTAAAGAAAGAAGGCCGGAAACTGATCTTGTAAATATCAGCAAAATTGCTGCCGAGATGGTTGTGAACAAAGAAACAGTTTTATTCCATCCATCAAAAATCACAAAAGGCAAAAACAATAATATTAAAAACATCAGGTACCTGCCGAGAAAACTTTGGTCCATATAAGTACTCATAATTGCAGTAAAAGGCGTTACCCCTTTAGTCGAAAATATATTATAACCGATCATTTTCTCCAAACAACCAATGCCCATTACTACTAAAGAACCCGTGAATATAACATGAATAATATTTATTACGCCTTGCTTGTTTTTGCATAGCGAAGCCGCGAGCAAAAACATAACCAGAGATACCGCCTGCTCCCTTATATTTGAATATGCATAGTCCGACAATAATGCTATGGCGCCAAACCCGGAAGTTACAAGCGAAGAAACGACCTCTAGGCAAAAAAACATTAATAACATTAAAACGATCCGGTCCTTAAGAGCGCTGACATCGATCTGTTTAGCCATGGCCCAAATAAACCACAATCCAAATACTAAATAATATATCATCTGGAGCAGCGCTTGCTGGAACAAAAATATATCTTCCATACTAAAAACCCTGGGAACAAACAAGGTTATCGGCACAAGAAAAACCTAAAAGAGATAGCCGATCCTAACCCCCTCTGCACCCATAACAAACAACACAATGAAACCTACCGCCGAAACAAGAAAGAAAAACAGCAGCGGAGATTTGATCGCGACGATCCCTGCCAGAAAGCAAAATGATCCGGCAACAATATTTAATAACAAGTTAAGATTATGTTTCATGATTGATCCGTATCTTTATCATTTCTGGCAAAGCATTAACACTATTCAATCAACCCTATATCTCGCATGTTGCCACTACAAATCCGTGGGCGATGACATCGGCCCGCCCATGATCCGAGCCCGCTTTTCCAATAGGAAAAGGCATATGATCTATATGACATGTCCGTGTACAAAGAGAATGTATCTTCCTATCAGGATATTTCTACAAATAGCTACTATTGCTCGAAGTCTACTACCTATGTATGGAATTCGAGAAACCCTTTTCCCTCTTATGTTGTCAAAAATAGGGTAGGTGTCGGATATTGGCAGCAACTGGCGACTAACATTAAACAACATTCGGATATAGGGCTGATAGACTCTTCTGCGCAACACCCGTGACGGTGTGACACTGCATCTTCCCCAGTTGGGGTTATACAACCACTGAGTGATTTTTTTTAAACGGGAGAAATGGAAAAATATCAACGGCTGGTTGTCTAT
>JAPLUS010000230.1 GCA_026397495.1 Candidatus Zixiibacteriota bacterium
TTTGATAATCCTGATAACATCATTGGCGCCGCTGGCCTGACCGCCGGTTCCGGCGCAGATAACCAAAGTCGGTTTATCATACTGAATATCCTTTTCACTTTGTATGCGTCGGCGAAATTCAATAAAGGCATCAAGAGATGCAAGTTTCTTCATTTATATATCTCCTTATTTAACGCCATGGGATATTTTCAATCAATCATCGTTCCGGCTAAATCCAACAAATGTCCCTTGCAGCCGCGGCGCGAGCATATTTGCACGATGCCGCCTCCGCGGATAATCATAGGAACCATCCGCGCGCCGCATTCGGCGCAGTTGGAACCGCCAAGAAGCTCCGCATGGCAATGAGGGCAGAAAAAATTAATCACCGTATCGTGGGGCAGTTTAAAATCCGATTCAACGCTGTAACTTCCATACAGTGACGACAACTTGAGCCGGCCATGATTACCTTCAAAAGAGACGGTAACCGATATTGAGGGACAACCATCGATGAGATGACTGGAGTCCATGAGACTATGATTGCATCGCGGACAGCTAACCTCAACCGGGAATACCCGACGATCGGTTTTCACTTCGACAGTATCCAATCCCGTGCGCGCTTTATCAATAATCTCCTTTACCTTGGTCTTGGTGACGCTGGGGAAATAGCGGCCATCGATTACCGCGACTGGTCCCAGGGCACAGGCTCCGAGACAATTGACTGCCTCCAGGGTAAACTCCCGATCGGCAGTAGTCTCGCCGGCTTTTATTCCCAACTGATTTTCAAATTCCTCGGCAATCTTGGGTCCGCCGCGAACATGGCAGGCCGTTCCCTTACAGACTGAAAGCAAATGCTTACCCCGCGGCTTTAGACTAAACAATCTATAAAAAGTTGCTACACCATAAACATCAACCAGAGATCTCCCAGATTTTTCGGCAACTATTCTCAGGGCCGCCTCCGGCAAATAGCCATATTTGGACTGGATTTCTTCGAGGGTCGCAATTAGCCCCCCCTGAGTTCCATCATACTTTTCCACAACTTCCGCAAACATTTCGCAGTACTGCACAGGACCTTCCCTACCCTGCCGATAGACGCAGGAAGAGGCATAATTACAGGTCGAACAAAGACCGGCAGTATCGGTGACTTCTGCCATCGCATTTCCTCCTTTATGTCATTCTCTGATGCATTTTTTAAAAAAACATTTTAGCTCACTCATAAGCCCATCGATTAATCCAGGCGGTATTCTTCACAATGCCAGATACCTTCATGGGTGTTGGAATGAGCACAGGTGACGCGGTTATCACAGTTTTGGCATAACCCCTTATAATGCTCGACCACCGCCGTAGAGGCAGCAGTATCAGCCACAATTGAAGATACATTGATTCCCGTTGTATCATTTGACGGCGCCAATGAAGAATGATCATCAAACATTTCGCAATAGATGGACGGGGCTCCTCGTTTCTGACGATAGACACAGTCCATAGCATTATTGCAGGTCAGGCAAAGCCCTCCGAATTCATGGGATTCGGATTGGCGGGGCTTTCCCTTTGCTTTTTGCTCTGTGCGCTTTTCATGGAGTGTAGACATATATTCCTCCCTTGTCCCCT
>JAPLUS010000076.1 GCA_026397495.1 Candidatus Zixiibacteriota bacterium
GGTTCTTTACTCTTCAGAAACAGAGAATCTTATTCCCCCGGCCAAGGCCTTGGCCAATGCTGTCGGGTTAGAGTTAATGGCCATAAAGGTGGCGGCGGAAAAGGAAATTCCGGAAGCAATGCTTACCCTTAATCGATCTGTTGACGGAATCTGGTCGGTGGCTGATAGTCATATATTCACTCCCAATTCAACCCGATTTATTCTCCTTAATACCCTCCGAAATGGAAAGCCATTGATGGGATTTTCACGAAATCTGGTTGAGTCCGGCGCTTTATTCGCACTTGATTTTGATTACAGCGATATCGGGAAACAGGCGGGACAGATTGCCCTGGAAGTACTGGCGGGGAAAAGTCCATCAACCATTCCGGTAGCGGTTCCGGAAATTTTCCGGTTCAATTACAATGAAAAAACCGCCCGTTATATTCGAGTAAAAATACCAGAAGATTTGGCTGTGATGGCCAAAGAGGTGTTCCGATGATTCCTCCGGCCTCACCAAGAAAATTCACTCTCCGGGAAAAATTTGCAACGGTGGTATCATTGGTCATCATTGCCAGCATAATGATTGTCAGCGGGTACCTCATAAAACGCCAGAACGAAATTTATTACAATGAACTTGGAAAGAGAGGCCAGGCTCTGGCGGCCAATCTGTCCTATAATGCCGAATATGGGATAATTCTGGAGTCGAAACCAGAGCTGGAAAACCTGATAAAAGGGGTGGCCATGGCTGATGACATCGCTTATGTCATTATCACTTCTGCTGATGGAAGGATTTTAGCTGAAACCGGCAAGAAACTCTATCAGGGTGCCAAAATCCTAAGGGGGTATCAGGGCCGATCGGAAAGAGAATCAGGCAAACTGAAGCAAACATATTATACAGCTAAAAATGGCACTGAATTCATTGAATTAAGGCATCCCATAGAAACCCCTCATCAGACCATGTCTAAAGAGAATTTAGGCACTGCTTTTGGTTTCTGCGGCATTGAGGATTCATCCGAATTGGAGACCATTGGTGAGGCCAAAATAGGACTGACTTTGAATAATCTTAATAGAGAAATCATAAAATCACAATGGGCGGCTGCCATTTTGACTTTTATTGTTTTTCTCTCAGCGATAGTTATAATGACCGTTTTTGTGAGAATTATCACTCGTCCTATTGAAACCCTGGTGGAAGCAACGGATAAGATTTCCAAAGGGGATCTAACAAAAATCGTGAATATTGTCCAGAGTGATGAAATTGGCTGTTTGGCGATATCATTTAATCGAATGATAGAATCACTTAAGAAATCCCAAACCGAAATTGAGGAGTATAATCGGACTCTTGAGGAAAAAATAATCGAAAGAACCAGCGAACTTGAAGAAGCTCAATCACATCTAATCCAATCAGAAAAGATGGCCGCCATAGGCCAATTAGCAGCTGGAGTAGCTCATGAGCTCAACAATCCTTTAGGGGGGATACTTGGGTATGCACAATTCACCCTCGAAAAAATGGAAGCCAAGGAATTGCAGGGAATAACAGAAAAGGACTTGGAGTCTTATAAAAGATATTTAAGGGATATAGAGGCTCAATCGCGCCGTTGTAAAACAATAGTCCAGAATCTGTTGAAATTTTCAAGGACATCACAATCTGCCGAATCTCAAGAGATTGATATAAATCAAATATTGCAGGAAACTCTTACCTTTATTGACCATCAATTAATGATGAAGCAAATTCCGCTTAATATAGATCTTGACAAAAAACTGCCAAAAATCACCGGAAATCCGGGCCAACTTCAGCAGGTATTTACGAATATCGTGATCAATGCTATGCATGCTTCCCAGTCCGGGTCGCCCATTTCGGTCTCCACTCGATACCTGGCGCCTCTCGGTGAATTCCCCGGGGCTATAGAAATTTCCATAGCCGATCATGGCGTCGGTATTCCTGTAGAAAATTTGAAAAAAATATTTGAGCCATTCTTTACTACCAAGGAAATTGGGAAGGGGACCGGCCTGGGCCTTTCGGTAAGCTATGGAATAATCAAAGAGCATGGCGGTGAAATCAGGGTCAGGTCGAAACCGGGTGAGGGATCGGTCTTTATCATTATAATGCCACTCGAGAAAAAGCTCTATCCTGCCGACAAAGTATATGATAGGCAAAGAATCCAAGCTGGGCTCCAATAGATATGGAAAATATGGGAACGAAGAGTATACTGGTTGTTGATGACGAGGAAGTTATGCGAGAATTTCTCTCTGATGTTCTCGAAGAATTTTCAGTGGAAAAAGCCTCGGATGGTGACGAGGCCATTGCCCGACTTAAAGATAGGAAGTTTGACTTAATTATCACCGATATGAAAATGCCCAGGGTATCGGGCGAGGAGGTTATCAAATTCGCTCGTCAGGCTTATCCCGATGCCAGAATTATCGTTATATCAGGGTATTCCAGTCTATTCTCGGTCGGTGCCGCCGTTGATTATGGCGTATGTTCATTCCTGTCTAAACCCTTCACCATAAAACAGTTAAGGGCCGAGGTGGAAAAATCGTTGGCGCAGGATTCCAATGGGGGAACCAAATGATCGGAAAAATACTTGTCATCGATGATGCGCCGATAATCAGAGATTTTCTAAGCGATGTCCTAACTGATTGGGGTTTCACAGTCGATTCTGCGGAAAATGGCAAAATAGGCTATGAAATGGCAGTCAAAAATGAATATACCGTGGTGTTTTGTGATGTGCATATGCCGGTTATGAATGGGGTACAGACTGTTATTCAGCTCAAACAGGCCAAGCCGGAGCTCCCTATTATTATGACCGATTCGTATCCGGAAAAGCAAGTAGAACAGGCCATTCGAGAGGGTGCTATTCGTTGTCTGAATAAACCCTTCGATCTGGATGACCTCAAGTCAGCAGTCAATAGCATTATTAGAAACCAAATACCTTCGCTAAAGTGATTGAAACAGCTCAAATTGACGGAAGAGCGGTTAGAATTATCGTCGTCGATGACGAGAGACTTATCCTATCGCTCGTTCAAGATGCTCTGGCGGATTCCGGCTGCCAGATTGAGGTGGCCGAGGGCGCCCGTGAAGCTTTGGAAAAACTTAAAAAAGAATACTTCGATTTTATTCTAACCGATATTAGGATGCCGGAGTGCGATGGTATCCAGCTCGCCCATCAGGCTAAAGAGATTATCCCGACCATCGGCATAATTTTTATGACCGGTCATGCCAATATCATCACCGCTAAGGATGCCATAAAAGAAGGGGCTTATGACTATATTTCCAAGCCCTTCGGGCTGGGCGAAATACGCGAAGTTATCAGGAACGCCATAAAGAAAAAGCAGCGAGATACGGAAAAAACTCTGGCGGTCGAGCTAAGCCGTCTTTTTAATCTAAATCAGCTCATGTATACCGTGGGCGACAGAAGGTCGCTTATGCGGCTGTCTTTAGGAT
>JAPLUS010000448.1 GCA_026397495.1 Candidatus Zixiibacteriota bacterium
CAGCCAAAGATCCCATATTTATGACTCGCCCTTTCGATCCAGCTTCTTTAATATATGGGAAAGCAAATTTTGTAAAAAGAAAGGGACCGGTGAGATTAATTCCTAATACCCTGTTCCAATCATCCAGTGTAATCTCAGCTAAGGGTTTTAATGGGCTAACTCCGGCATTATTTACAAGGATATGCAATCCGCCCAATTCTTTTACCGCTTGTTTAACGGCTCGCACAACTTGGCGCTCATTAGTTACATCACAGAGGATAGAAATGGTTTTGCATCCATTTTTTCTTAATTCCTCTTCCAATTCTTCTGCGGGTTGTTTTGCGATATCGACAATAGCAATATTTGCCCCCTCACGGGCAAATTTCATGGCGATTGCTTTGCCGATACCACTTGCGGCTCCAGTAATAAGTGCAACTCGGTTATCAAGCTTTCCCATCAGTCCTCCTCAATTCAGGTATTTCTTTTTAAAATTCTTCGTTTTTGTTCTTCACAGCTTTGCTATGGTGAAATTAATTACATGAATTTCTAATCACTATTTCCGGCTCCAAAGCAATAGTTTTTGGTTCATGTGGATGATCAGGTTTAGATATTCGTTCCAATAGCAGATTTATTGCCAGTTCTCCCATTTCGTATTTTGGAAAGGCGATTGTTGATAGAGGCACGACAAAGTTATCTGCGAAGGGAATATCATCATGCCCCAGAATACCAATATCATTGGGGGGATATATACCCAGCTTAATGAGATATTGAATGAAGCCCATTGCCAGTAAGTCGTTTGAACAAAAAACCGCTTCTGGCCGATCCTTGTCTTCCAGCCATAATTCACCGGCCTTTTCACCCCCATTTATCCGGTTGTTACCAACGGTATAGAGGGTTTCATTTTTCAGACCACTTTCCTTAATTGCCTGAGAAAAACCTTTCAAACGGTCTTGTTCCGGGACGTTATATGCATCCCCGCTTTGGATAAAGCCAAGCTTCTTATATCCCCTGGAAATGAGATGATATCCAGCCATGGTCCCGCTTTTTACATTATCAAGGTTGATGGAATCAAAACTCTCTGCATTTCGGCCTGTAATTATTACCGGAACACCATCTTTTTCAAGCAGGCTCAAATGATCAAGATCAGACAGAACTGGAGTGATGATCACGCCTGATGCTCTTATTCGCCGGAAACGATCAATCACATGTTTTTCGGTTTCAAGGTCCCGGCGGGATTCGCCAATAAAGATGATGTAATTCTTTTCATCGGCATAATCCTCGATTGCCCTGACCATCGGAATATAAAAGGGGTTGGTGAATTCAAGCACCATGCATCCTATCAGGTTGGTCGAAGAACCTACCAGGTTTTGCGCCCACAGATTAGGTGTATATCCCATCGCATCAGCCATCTGAACGACTCTTTCGCGAGTCTTTTCTGCAATCTGGGGATGACCCGAAAGAGCGCGAGAGACAGTGGATGGATTTAATCCAAGTTCATCTGCGATATGCTTGATTGTCTTTGCCATTGTCTATATCGTGTTATTTAGTAAAAAATCCTCTGGCTGCGCTTAAGATTTTCTCTTCACTCGGAATTGCTGACAATTCCAAGCCACCGTTGTAAGGGATAACCACATCCTCGGTAGTTACACGAACAATTGGAGCATCCAAATAATCAAAAACTTCTTCATAAGCTCTTGCCATAATTTCACCGGCAATGCCACACGTCTTT
>JAPLUS010000294.1 GCA_026397495.1 Candidatus Zixiibacteriota bacterium
CAATGAACGGGAATTAATGGCAACTCTCACCCCCTCCTCTGCCAGAGCCAGGGCAGCGGCTAATCCAAGCCCTGATGAGCCGCCGGTTATTAAAGCAATCTTCCCTTTGAGACCAAGTTCCATAATTACTTCCTAGCTTTCGCTAATTCTTCTATTAGAGCCAGCGAACTATAACATCCCCTTTCGAAATCCTTGACTGAGAATCGTTCATTTGGAGAATGAGCATTGTCATCATTTTGCCCCCAGCCAAGGAGGAGCGTATCCAGTCCCAAGACCCGCTTGAAGGTCCCCACGACTGGTATAGAACCGCCTTCTTTAATGAATACCGGCTCCAAACCAAAGCCACGTTTTATGGCCGCCCCCGCCGCGGCCAACCAAGGTCCATCAGTTGGAACCACTACCCCCGGAGTGCCACCATGTTTGGTTATTTCCAAAATGACATATTTGGGGCAAATGGTCCGGATATATTTATCAATTCTATTGATAACATCAACCGGGTTTTGATTAGGAACCAATCTCATAGTTATTTTACAGGAGGCCCAGGAAGGTATAATGGTCTTTCCCCCTTCCCCTTGGTAACCGCCGGTAATGCCATTACAATCAAGAGTGGGACGGCTCCAAATTCGTTCCAATGAGGAATATCCCTTTTCTCCACAAAGTCCCTTGGTTCCTACCTTGGCCAAAAATTCCTTTTGACTAAAGGGAAGCCTCTTTATCTGCTTCTTTTCCCAAGCGGTAATTGGGTGGACATCCTTATAGAAACCCGGAATTGTTACGCGGCCATTTTTATCATGTAGAGAAGCAACAATTTTTGCCAGAATATTTATCGGGTTGGGAACGGCTCCTCCAAAACTTCCGGAATGGAGATCCCGATTTGGCCCGATTACCTTGACTTCCACAAACGCAACCCCCCGCAAACCATAGGTAACAGCCGGTTTATTGCGGGCAAATTGCGCCGTATCGGAAATCACTGCCAGATCGGCCTTAAGAAGCTGCTTATTCTCATTTATAAACCGTTCCGTATTTTCGGAGCCTGATTCCTCCTCCCCTTCGATAAATAACTTGACATTAATCGGCAGCTCCGCTCCGGTGCCCAGGAAGGCCTCTATCGCCTTGATATGCGTAAAAAGCTGGCCCTTGTCATCGGTGGCTCCACGCGCAATCATATATTCCCCTTCAACAGTCGGCTCAAAGGGCGAGGTTTTCCATAATTCCAAAGGTTCCGGTGGCTGAACATCATAATGCCCATAATAAAGCACCGTTAGCTTATCCGGCGAGGTAATCTTATTCCCAAAAACTACAGGATGGCCCCGGGTCGGAATAATTTGTGTCTCCACTCCCATTTTCTCCATATGGGCGGCCAGCCATTCGGCACAGGCAAGAACATCCTTCTTATGTTCACTCTTAGCGGAAACTGAAGGAAATCTAAGAAACTCAAACAGCTCCATAAGCCTCTGCTTACTATTGGCCTCCATAAATGACTTGGGATCCATAGAAACTCCTGTCTAAAATATCAAGAAATGAATTTATTATTCAAAGATAGTCAATCAAAGAAAATATGGACAGTCGCTCGAAAAATCAATAAGATAAAGGAGAAAAACCTTGAAATTTGTTGCATTTGAATGGAACCAATGTTAATTTATCTCCTATAAAGGACTAATGGCTGATTGGATTGTCGGAGGAAATATGAAGATATTTTGTTTGGTTGGATTACTTTTTATCTTGCTAGTGGTATCCTACAGCCAATCTGTGGCAACACCAAAATTAGTGATTCCTGATCCCAGCTTCAATTTTGGTTATGCCCCTCAGAATGCTAAAATAAGCCATAAATTTTGGCTGCATTCCACGGGAACAGATTCGCTAAAGATTATAAAAGTCAATCCGGGCTGAGGCTGCACTAAAGCTCCCCTGACTAAGACAGAGCTTGCTGTCGGCGACAGCACTGAACTTGAAATAATCTTTAATACGGGAAATTATGCCCAACACCAGGCGAAAAGTCCGGTTATTAGCACCAATGAAGGCCCCCAGACCAAAAGTGTGCATATTAGCGTTGATATAATCAATAATCCTGATTCAACCGACCCTATAATTATCAAACCATATAAATTTGATATTTCTCAATTTGGGGAAAAGGAAAGAAATACCCTTGAATTCACCATCCGCAATATCTCCAATACAGACCTGGAATTAAAACTGGTCGATATGCCGGCCAAAATGTTTAAGCTTATTCTGCCCAGGAAAATACGAGCCGGGGGTACGGAAAAAGGCAAGATCATAGTTCAAAAAGGGTTTGTTTCTCAGGAATTTGAAAAATCTCTCACTATTGAACTTAATGACAAATTGCTGACCAGATTTACGGTCCCGGTTAAAAGGATCATTCGTATCCCCGGAACCGCGGATACAACCAAAACCAAGAAATAGAATATTGGCCAATAAACGGAAATCAAAAGAGCCCGCCGACCGGCAGGCTCTTTTATTATTAGCATCTAGTAAATACCCAGATTGGGCAGTTTTATTCTTTCATCCCATTCGGAATTGTAAATCTCTCCGGGGGCATTGGAATGCACCAGCTGATAGAGTCCATAACAGCCGGCTTTATCGAGAAGTGCATGACCGCCACCATCATCGAAAATAAAAATTATATCCTTCTGCGCGACGCCAATCTTCATAGCCGAATTCGGAAGAGAACTATATGTCCAGTATTCTACTCCGCAGCTGGTTATTGGCGCTGTTATTTCGTGCCGCTCACCCCAAAATCCATACTGCATCAGAACTCTTCCCCTATCACTTTGCCAGCCATCACGCAGATGGGCAGATAGAGAAAAATGGGCATTGGCGAATTCATAGCGACGAAACAGATCATCCAAAAATTCATTGGTTTCCGTAGCGGGGCTTGGGTCATGATCTTTGAAAAATTGCCGGGCGAATCTAACCTTACCCGTATCATTAAGGCTGTTATAGGTAGCCGATTCCTGAAAACTCATAAGAAATTGCAGAACATTCGAGATAGTTTTCACACCGGCCGTATCCAGCTGGCTTGTCTTTGCAAATTTGACCGCATCGCGAAGGTAACCACTCTTGGGAAAGATGATTATACGTTTCGAGGCCATGGCATTTGTATTGGAGCTTAGATCCGTAACCACAAGCTTCAGGTCATATCGTCCAGGTTGCCATCCGGCGATACTAAGCTTATTGCTAATGACCGATGATGAATCGGGATTTTGCTTCAAAATATCGCCATAATCAAATTCCAAAGAACCATCACTGCGATAGATTTTATAATTTGCCTTGAACATATTATTCTTACTACTATCGTAGGAAAGATTATATATTTCCACATAGACGCAAAGGGCGCTATCATCGACAGAGAAAATACCCATTGGGTTAGGAATTACCTCTCGTTCATTTTTAATCATTCGCGGATTGGCCAGGGTGATAGCGTT
>JAPLUS010000200.1 GCA_026397495.1 Candidatus Zixiibacteriota bacterium
GCATTATGGCGCTGACCTATTTGGTCGGCGCAGGGACATCGTATGCGCCAATCGAAAACTATTCTTTCGTATTTAATATTCGCGTCTTGGCTATCATCATAATACTGGGTGTAATCCTGATTCAGGGGCGCTTACTCGCCGCGCATAGAGCAGCATTTCTTTGGGCGCCCGGCGCTCTCGATGCCTCTCGGGTCGCCGCGATTTTGTTGGGACTTTTTCTACTTACTGTCGAAGCTTGGACTATATTCGAAAAATCAATCGTCATAGCTCACCGCACCTCGATTTCCGCCGGTCTTGATTATGATCAGTTGAAGAATCTCCAACAGCTAACCATTTCTGGGATATGGCTCCTGTATTCAGTCGTCATAATGGCTCTTGGTCTCTGGCGGCGGCGGCGAGCGGTGCGCATAATCTCAATCGGACTTTTCGGAATATCAATCTTAAAAATATTCACATACGATCTCTCTTTTTTGGACACGCTGTACCGCATTTTCTCTTTTATTGGTTTGGGTATCATTCTTTTGGCGGTTTCTTATGCTTACCATCGGTACAAAGCTATCATATTCGGCAGCGCTGATGAATCGTCGCAGTAGATCGGTTGGTCCGAGCGCGGCCCATGACGCACATAATCCGCACATTGTCCACCAGTGTGCCGCCGCATAGTCCTTGATATGTCGCTTGGAAGCTATGCCCCGGCGTTGTTGTCATTTGTAGCGGTTCAGCAAGAGTAGTACACGGATGGGCCCTGGCTGAGACGATGTTTCTTCTGATAAATTTGCGAGAACAGATTGGCTCACAGAAGTCCCTGTTTAGACGGCGACTTTTGACTTCTGGGTTCTATAGAAAACCTTCACAATTTGATCACAACGGCGCGTAATACCCCCGTCCCTTGGCGTTTCTAACTGTATATCCGTCAATAACCCCGAATAACTTGCAACCATTCTGGTCACGATTTGACCACAACAGTGCGTAATCTATTGTGCCACGGCGTGAGTTGGGAATTTGATTTCCCCAGCTCTTTGTATTGCTAACTGTATATCATACAATAACCTGAATATTGCGCAATTAAAAAGGTCACGTTTTAGTCACAATGCTTGCCCATAAAATAGCCATATTGTCTGTTAATTTATGCTTGACTTTTGACCTCAAAATAAGCTCATTTGTTCCGATAATGGTATCAAGTGTTTCAAGAAAAGAATCAATTGTATCGAAAATGTGTGCAAGAGAATCAAAAAAAGAATCAGCTCGATCCTTAATGGGGATAAGTTCTGGGATTGGTGAAGCGCTATTTCCGAAAATTCGTCGAAAGGTACTGGCGCTATTTCTGCTGAACTCGGATAAGCATTTCTATTTCAGGGAAACAGTCAGACTTCTGGGCGATACCCCTGGTTCACTTCACCGCGAACTCAAGTCGCTGACTGAAGTTGGTATTTTGACTATGGAGCCAATCGGTATCCAGAAGTTCTATAGGGCGAACACAAACTGCCCTGTGTTCAACGAGCTGAAATCGATTGCTGAACGAACATTCGGAATAGTGGATGTATTCAAAGATGTGTTTCGCAATCAAGGAAAAGAGCGAATCGAGCTTGCATGGATCTATGGTTCGATTGCCAACGCCCAAGATACGAGTTCGAGTGATATCGATATTATGGTAGTTGGTTCACTGCCATTTCGAGAGCTTGTGTCCATCCTGAAATCAATAGAAGAGAACATGCATAGGCCGGTGAACCCAACCCTGTATTCGCCGGAGGAATTCAGAGCCAAGGTGCACGAAAAGAACAATTTTCTCCGAAACGTAATGGAATCTGAAAAGTTGTTTATTCTGGGGACCAAGGATGAGCTTGCAAGATTGGTTAAATAGCGGTTGGCTCAAGCAACACACCTCGAACCCGCAAGAAATCCGAGACCTACTTGACAAGGTCAACCGTGATATAGCCGAGGCAGCCAAGGAAGAGATCACGCTCGACTGGAGATTGGCAATCGCCTACAATGCCTGCCTTGGCTGTGCGACAATCGCATTACGAGCAAGCGGATATCGAATGCCAGGTGGTGCCGGCCAGCATTACCGAACAATTCAATCGTTGAGATTTACTATCAATCCTGAATCTGATATTATCACATCTCTGGAAGCAATCAGCAAGAAAAGAGCAATCGTCAGTTACGATGCTGCCGGAACAGTGACTGAGGCTGAGGTTGACGAAGCGCAAAACCTCGCTGCCGATCTTCGTAAGCTTCTTCAGGGATGGCTTGATGAGCGTCCTTCAACTTAACTTCTTTCCAGCGGATCATATATGGAACTAGCATTATCTTGTGAGGGTGAAAATATTAGTTTTGGGAAAGTTCAACTCACTTTCGAAGATGCGGTATAGCGAAATGTGTTTGGCTGCAAGAACAATAAGACCGTAGCGCAAACAATCCTCCACAAGCGCTATCAAAATCTGGCGTCGCGCGCGAACCAGGATTACTCTCAATCTCTAAATAAGCCAATCGGAACCTTCCTTTTGGAATTGAAGAATCAAGGCGATGCTTTCTACAAAGAATTTCTGAATGATTGTGGCGACCTCGATTATTGTAGGTTTTGCATAGCTGACAAGAAATGGAGAAAAAGGTGGGGTATTTATATCTATACTATCGATAGTAATATTCGGTACGTGGGCCGGTGTCTGGATTCGTTTGAAAAGCGGATTAACAACGGATACGGTCGTATCTCACCCACGGCCTGGCCGACCCACTGTCAGCACCAGACCGGTGCCAAGGATGATGAGGGCAGTGCCGGCCAGCATCGGAAATGTTATGGTCTCTTTTAGAATTATCATGCCCCAGATCATACCGAAGACGGGCATCAGGAAGGTTACCGTGAGCGCTTTGGTCGGGCCGACGTCGGCGATCAATCGATAGTAAAGAAGGTAAGCTATCGCGCTGCAAAGAAGAGCGAAAGCCAGCATACCGGCCATGACCGAAAATGTGATCACGCCTGTCGGCAAAGACAGCGGCACGGCCGGAATAAGTAGAATCCCCGCCATCAGTTGGCTGGCACCGGCAATTCCCATCGGTTTGACGCCAACGGCAAACCTTTTGATATAGGTTGCGGCAACCCCGTAACAAAGGGCGGCAACAACGCACGCCGCGACAGCCCACCCAAACAAGGGATCAGTTTTCAATACGCCAACTTTCACGACCAGCATTACCCCCACCGCGCCAATAAGTAGCCCAACGATTCTCCGAACTGACAATCGTTCACTCAACCAGATAGCGGAAAATATCGCTCCAAAAAGAGGCGACATAGAGTTCAAGATCGCGGAAAGTGAGGCCGGGATATGGATGGCTGCAAACGAGAAAAGGCAAAACGGCAGAGCCGAATTGATAGCCCCAATCAAGAGGTATTGCTTCCACCAACGTCGCCATTGCGGATCGAACCTGATCACATGGAAGTACAGGATCAAGGCTATCCCGGCGATCAGCACCCGAAGGTCGGCGGTCACTACTGGACCGAGAACGGGAGCAAGAATCCGCATAAAGATGAACGACCCACCCCAGATGGCGGCAAGAATTAAGAGTCTTACGATATCACCGCTCCGCATCTCATTTACCATTCGAAGAGGGGCCAGCAAATAACTCCGGCGCCGTATCGTCACGTCCCGTCATCTGGCGTTCATGCTCCAATAGCCATTTCTTTCGCCAGATGCCGCCGCCATAGCCGCACAGTTCACCATCGGCGCGAATGACCCGGTGGAAGGGAATAACGATGGCCAGACAGTTCCGGCCATTGGCCCGTCCTACCGCACGCGTGGCATTCGGATTGCCGAGTCTCAGGGCAAGTTGAGCATACGACCACGTCTGGCCGGGGGGGATCGCCTGCAGGAGTTTCCAGACGGACTGTTCGAATGGCGACCCGGCCGGAACCAACGGCACGGTGAAGCTTATGACCGAGCTGTCAAAATAAGCTTCCCAGAACCCGCTGGACGATTCAAAACCATGGTCGATCTGCGCCCCGATTACGCTTTCCCCTTTCCAAATTTCGTGTAACGCCAGACCCATTCGGCGCGCCCTGCCGTAAGCCTGAAAGGTCATACCATAGTAACGTCGAAACTGGCGACGAGCGGTTGACGGATCAATCCCCATGGCCCGCAGCTGGGAACCCGTAATCCTTTTTGCGGATGACTGTTCAACGGCATCGCACAACCGCGTGACAAGTTCAGGTGCCCGCTTCTCTCTGGCCAGCGGACAACATCGTGAGCACGGGCGGTATCCCGCAATCAGCGCATCCTGTGGATGGGGAAAGTATTCGACATTTTCAAATTTAGGTTTTTTGGCCGGGCAGGTCGGTCGACAGAAAATGCCGGTGGTCTTGACCCCAACATAGAAGACGCCCTCGAAGGCCGTATCCCGGCATAAAAGGGCCCGGTACATGGTCGCGGCAGATGGGAGCTTACTCATACAAATATTCCTCACCGGATGATTATCATACGCCCAGGATGCACGTCATTGGCGGAAAATCGCATCTGTCCTGGCTGACTCCTTCACAAATCAATGATAATAATTATCCGATACACACGCATCCGGTATTGAGGCACCAAATTCCCGCCTTGCCCGGCGGCCATACATTTAACTTACGGCGCCATCGGCTTACTATTCATCGGTATTCCTTCAAACTGCTCAGATTGTTTGGTAACGCAACGGCAGAAGCCGTGAAATATGGCGCAGACGCCTCCCATGAGCGAGAAGATTCCCCAGAAAAGAGGCCGTCCGAAAACGTGCGCAATGGTCGGTTTTGAATAAGGCAGAAGCAAAATACCCCAAGTAATCAGATAAGCACCAACGACAATACAGGAATGTCCGAAAACGAGCGTCGCCACCCGTCCTCGATTAAAGGCCAGATAAATAAGCGCCGCGCCAATGATCAAAGGCACGATTCCGGCGATGCTCATCAAGCTGACGATTGCCAGAACCCCCGCCGCCGCAAGGACTATCCCCAAAGTCGCCGTTATTCTGCTTGGTTTCATAATTTATGATCCCTCTTTCGAATTCAAACTGAGAGTTAAGAATTGTTGTTTCATAATAATCAATTTGTGCTCACTTGTCAAAAAATAACCCTCGTTTGTCCAGACGTATGGAAAAGGCTGCCAGACAGACATACCGGCTTGCTAACCTTTCGAACTTATGATTTTAGGGTGGTCGTAACTATCGAATACAGCATTACCCTTAACGATTATAATGATCGCGGCGCTTGTGCTGACTATCGGAGTTATGCGTGCCGGCAAGAAAGTCTTCGGCATCTTCTAATAAGTGCCTCCATTCTCGCTTGAAGAGACGCGGCAAGCTCCGGCCAATCAACGGGCGTGGAAACTTTACCGTTACTTCCTCGCATTCTCTGTCGGTTCTTCTACCTAAATGGATTTCATCAATTTAAGGTATTATCAAATAAGAAAGGCAGGGAACTAAAGCACCTGCCTTTCTTAAATTAATATTGCAAGCGGTTTTAGTAACCGGGCGGGTAGTTAGGCGGTAGGCCGCCTTTGTATAGGAAGTTGATAAGATAGGTTATATCCCGAATGTTGATGATTCTACTGCCATTAGCATCACCAGCCTGCGACGGATTGGGGGCTGGCCCACCCTGATAGAGAAAAGCAATAAGGAAGAATGCGTCCTGCATATCAACTATGCTATCATAGTTGGCATCCCCGGCTACGAAGGTGTGGACAATTACCTGATAGGGAGTGGAGAGGCCGCTTAATTCGCCGTACTCGTCTTTGCTCTGGGCTTTGATAAAGTAAGTTCTGCCGC
>JAPLUS010000325.1 GCA_026397495.1 Candidatus Zixiibacteriota bacterium
AGACAGGGTACCTTAACCGAAAAGCTGGGAGATATCTGCCGGTTCTTAAAGAAAACCGTTCCCGGATATGATTGGGTCGGCTTCTACCTTGTTGACTTGACCAAAGAAAGAGAGCTTATTCTCGGCCCCTTTGACGGAGAACCAACCGAGCATGTTCGAATTCCATTTGGCCGCGGTATCTGCGGCCAAGCGGCGGAGAGTGAAAAAGTGCTCATTGTTGAGGATGTCAGTAAAAATATTAATTATCTTTCATGCGGCATCAAAGTTAAATCGGAGATTGTGCTCCCCATTTGGAAAGAGAAGAAAATAGTCGCGGAATTGGATATCGACTCTCATACCGCATCAGCTTTTGACGCTAACGATCAGGCTTTCCTTGAGCAGGTTTGTGATATCGTTTCCCGGATTATTTAGCTATTGAAGTAAAGAATGGAACAATGAAAGGAGATAATAAAATGGATAAGAAAAAGGCGCAAGATATTGTAAGAAAAGCTTATGGCAAGATTGCTCAAAGACAAGATGGTTGTGGATGTGGCAGTTGTGGACCAAATACAAAAGATTTTGCCAAATCTGTTGGCTATTCAGAGGAGGAATTGAAGGTCATCCCAGATGAGGCAAACTTGGCTCTTAGTTGTGGAAATCCAATAGCCCTGGCCGGCCTTAAAGAAGGTGAAACCGTGCTTGATCTGGGCTCCGGCGCCGGATTTGATTGCTTTTTGGCGGCAAGCAAAGTTGGTGCAAAAGGAAAGGTCATTGGCGTTGATATGACACCCGAAATGATTGATAAAGCAAGGGCCAATGCCAGGAAGCATGGAGTCATAAATGTTGAATTTAGACTCGGTGAAATTGAAAATCTACCCGTGCCGGATAACTCCATTGATGTTGTATTAAGCAATTGCGTCATCAATTTGTCGGCTGATAAACCAAGGGTTTTCCAGGAGATTCATAGGGTATTAAAAGCGGGCGGGAAAATAGCGATTTCTGATATGGCCCTTAAAAAGGAACTTCCCGAAGAAATTCGAAAGAATATTGAAGCCTATGTGGGTTGCATTGGAGGGGCAATACTTATTGACGAATATAGGAAAATCGTGGAGGCGTCTGGATTTAAGAACGTGAGGATTACGATCAAAGGATCTTCTTCCTGTATCGATCCCGATACAAAAGACCCGATGGGCAGAGCCATTTTGAATAGCTTGGGAAAAGATGAATCCCTCGACGAATTTGTCGTTAGTATCTCGGTTGAAGGATATAAATAATTTCAATAGTTAGTTATCATTCAATTTGAAGGAAAAATGGCCTACTTCATCTTCAACTGTAATCATATTGCCGGAGATATTAATCTGGATTGCTGCGTTTCTTTCAGAAGCACGATCAATTAATGGCTGAGAACTAACCAACTGCCCGGTCTTATTCCAGAGCACTATACTCCGCTTTAGATTATCATGCATCGGACTTTCATTCACTATTGCCGCGACCATGCCATCATCCGTCAGGGCCAGGGCGCTGACAAAATTCATCTGATTATCGAAAGAATATTCCCATTGTTTAGTGCCATCTTGCTGAAAAACACATAATTGATAGAAATGGGCGACCGCTACATACTTTCCGACAGAACCTGAAATACCGATAGCAGTAGCAAAGTAGGGTATTGGGAATTCGGAAATAAGGTTTCCATCTCTATTTAACAATGTTACATATTGGGGCCAAGATGTAACGCCTTCATATCTAGGAGCCGGATGGGCATTTTGTTCCTTGGACGTCAATCGGTGATCTTGATCCCGGCCAATATTATTCGCAGAGTCCCATTTTACTTTCTTGCGCCGGAGATTTGATCTAATCTGTTCCCTGTATCTTTTTGCCTCCGGAGTGGCCTCAGGAGCCTTCATCGAAGAGGTGACCAATGGACTGCCAACCAGAAGGTCGGCAACCGCCACATATTCTGCATTTGGTGTTATGGCCAGGCTAATATCCATATCAAGTCGCTGTTCTTTATCAAAGTACAGTTTGCCGGATGAATCGAAGAGCATCAACCGACCCCCTCCCAATAAAAGATAATTGCCGTTTGTCGAATACACATACTCGGTGGGATAAGCTTCAGGTTGAGCTATGGGCTCTGCTGAAATATTGGTATTAAATATCCTAACAATTCCGTACCCTTCGGGATTAAATGCGTAGAAAAAACCTGGTTTCGGGCCTAAACCGACAGAACATCCAAGATCGCCTGACCATAGAATATCATTATTTGCATTGTGCAATACCCCCCGACCCGTGCCTTCTGCCATTGGATCCGCGGAAAATGAAAACTCCATCCACTGCGTTAATCCCGGTGAAATTATGGCGCGTTCAGGCAGGGTATTCACAGGTAACGATTTGATGGATACTGCTTCCAGGTGCGGGTTTGAAACCGCATTTAGCGAAATATCCCCAGAATAGACAGCCGTACTATTCATTAACCCTATGAATGAGAGGGTAATAACTCCCATCATCTTGCTATGGATATAGTTGACAAGTTGTGTGGATAAATACTTCATGATAACCTCCCTAGATTAGATAACCCTAATTTAAGCGATCCGTCATCATATTTAGCAGGTAACATATAAGCGATCCTAATACTGAACATTTAATGAGGCGGAAAAACCAAACCCTTTCCAACGAGGATCATTGCTCTTATCGGCAACAGCGGTTCCTTCTGATGAACTTGCGGCGCTCCTCCCCTTAAAAAGCTTCTTTGACAGCGGGAGCCATTGAGTCATATTAAACGTCAACGTCATTTGCTTGAACCTGATTTCCGGATTAATATGAATACAAGCCAGGTAGAATTTTTCCGCTCCCAGACGCCCCGATTTCAGATCATCAATCCCAACGCCGAAAATAATCGGCCGCCAGGTGGAGTACCGTATATCCGGTCGG
>JAPLUS010000034.1 GCA_026397495.1 Candidatus Zixiibacteriota bacterium
CCATCGGAGTTCCGTCCTTTGACGCTATCAACAGCCGTTATAAAGTAGCCAAACAGGAACCGCTGTATCCGGTTGAAACCCAACCGAATCATTCTGATATACTTAAGAATATTTTTGTAGTTGAGGTTCCCGCCGGAGCCGATATCAACCAGATGATTTCTGAGTATCGGAAACTGAAAGAAGTTGCCTATGCTGAAGCCGATTACCCGATGGAGCTATATGCTGTGCCCAATGATTCGCTCTATTCCCATCAATGGGCACTCAACAACACCGGGCAGGGGTATTATGCGGTTTTGCGGAGAGAAGGAGCATATAATGATTCTCTCAACATTGCCTATGGGACAGTTGATGCCGATATTGATGCTCAAGAGGTTTTTGACAATCCACCGGACAAAACAACGACGGTGATAGTAGCTATAATTGATACCGGGGTTGATATGGATCACCCTGATCTGGCCGGGCATATCTGGACAAATGATGACGAAATCCCCGATAACGGTCTTGATGATGACCATAATGGGTATATTGATGATTATCGGGGTTGGGATTACTGCGGCAATTCCGATACCATTCCGGTAACCGGATTTGATAATGACCCAACCGATGGGCATGGTCATGGGACTCACTGTGCCGGAATAGTAACGGCGGTTGCCGATAATGGTCTGGGAGTGGCCGGTATTAATCCTAATTGTAAGATAATGGCCTTAAAGTTTTACCCGATAATGTTGGCCTCGTTTGCCTGTCGGGCGATAGTTTATGCTGCTGATAACGGCGCGGATGTGATAAGCATGAGTTTTGGGGCAGCCATTTTTCCGCATGCTTTTGATGATGCTCTGGCTTATGCCCGTTCAAAAGGGGTGATTCTTTGTGCTGCAGCCGGTAATGACTTTGGCGAACAGATTAACTATCCGGCGGCCTGTCCGGGGGTTATTGCGGTCGGCGCCACCAACAGCGATGATTTCGTCACGAATTTCTCTACCTATGGAGACCATTTATCAGTTTGTGCTCCCGGCCACGATATCTTATCGCTTCGGGCTGATACTCTTGATATGTATGATGAAGGTGATGAACCTGAACCGCTGGTTCATATTATCGACAACAATTACTATATTGCCAGCGGCACGAGTATGGCCTGTCCGCAGGTGGCTGGTGTGGCGGCCTATCTCCGTTCGGTTTCTCCGGGACTCAGCCCTGATGCCGCTCAGGAAGTCCTCCAATCAACGGCTGATGATTTTATCGACCCCTACGGGATAGATGATAACCTCCCCGGTTGGGATAAGTATAGCGGCTATGGCCGGGTCAATCTGCGCCAGGCCCTTAATGCCGTGCCCCGATTACGAGCCAAGATCGAAACCCCACCGCCAAATGAAGTTATCACCGGCAATGTTACCATCACCGGTCTGGCCGATGGAGCTGATTTTGTCGGCTATAAACTTGAGTATGGTTCGGGAGCCACTCCTTTAGAATGGACAGAAATATATTCATCTTCTTCACCGGTTACAGAAGGAACCCTGGGAGAATGGGCGACCGCCGGATTGGATGGCCAATACACCCTACGACTTCGTGTTTTTCGTTTAAATGAAGAAAACAATCCAACCAACTTCTCAGAGGTTACCGTCAATATCGCCAACTCTACCGAAGCCTCTTTTCTTACTCTTTCGACAAATGACACGGTGCTAGCCGCGACAAATATAGACGGCACGGCTCGATGCCCTGATTTTGGTTATTACCTTTTAGAATATGCGGCGGATGACTCCCCCGATATATGGTATCAAATTGCCAAAGTTGCGGTGCCGGTCAAAGAGGGGGTCTTAGCTTTCTGGAATACTTCAACTCTGCCGGAGGGGTGGTATAATTTACGGCTTTCTGTTTTTTCGAACTCCGGACTGGCCGTTACCAATTCTATACATATTTTCAATCAATCGCTGTTTTCATCTGAATGCGGCTGGAGAGTATCTTTGGGTGATTCGGCGATATCGGTAATTCCCAATTATGGTGATTTTGATAATGATGGTAATAATGAGATTGTCATCGGCACTCAATCGGGGTTAAAATTCTTTACGCCCGACAGCATACTTAAGACGACCGGAATGCCGAACCTGCCTGCTTATGATTTTAGTCTTCTGCCGGTTGCGGTGGGTGAGCTGAATGGCGATGGGATTGAAGATTTTGTCGCTGTAGGAAGCTCCGGCTCTTCAACGAATCTCTATATCTGCCGATCCGGGGAACAACTTAAAATAGTTCCTGATATACCGCGACCATATGATAGCGGCTCAGTCGGTAGTGATTTTTCTCTGATCTATTTGAAGGATATTAATTACGATGGTAAAGATGAAATCATCTATAGCGATCGTCTC
>JAPLUS010000016.1 GCA_026397495.1 Candidatus Zixiibacteriota bacterium
CATCTGGGGTCTGGAAGATGTGATGATGTCGGAGCTAATTCTTTTCCCCGGCGATATTATGGGAATGGTCCTTAATCTTGAGGAGGGTAGTGTTGGCGCCGCTATTTTTGGATCTCCGAAAGATATCAAAGAAGGAGATACTGTCCGTCGCACCGGCCGAGTCGCTCAAGTGCCGGTAGGGGATGCTCTCATCGGGCGAGTCGTTAATCCTATGGGACAGCCTCTTGACGGAAAGGGTCCCATTGTAACCGATAGATTCCGTGTCCTGGAGGGAAACGCTCCCAATGTGGTCCAAAGACAGCCGGTGAAAGAACCGGTCCAGACCGGACTAAAGGCTATTGATTCAATGATTCCTATTGGGCGCGGACAAAGAGAACTGATTATCGGCGACCGATCCACCGGCAAGACGGCCTTGGCCATTGATACCATTATCAATCAGAAGGGTGGGGATGTATTTTGCATCTATGTCGCTATTGGTCAGAAATCTTCAACCGTGGCCAAAGTAGTTAAAACCCTGGAAGATCACGGCGCTATGAGCTATACAACGGTCGTGGCCGCCGGTGCCTCCGATCCGGCCCCCATGCAATTTATCGCCCCCTATGCCGGATGCTCTATAGGCGAAGAATTCCTATATAACAAGCGGCATGTAGTTGTTATTTATGATGACCTTTCTAAGCATGCCCAGGCCTACCGGCAATTATCGCTTCTGCTTCGGCGCCCGCCGGGACGGGAAGCGTATCCGGGCGACATTTTCTATCTTCATTCCCGTCTTTTGGAACGGGCGGCTAAGCTAAAAGATGAATTGGGCGGCGGTTCATTGACGGCCTTACCCATCATTGAAACGCAAGCCGGCGATGTCTCCGCCTATATTCCGACCAATGTTATATCGATCACCGACGGTCAGATATTCCTTGAATCCGAGCTTTTCTTTTCCGGCATTCGACCGGCTATTAATGTCGGTATTTCTGTATCACGTGTGGGCGGAAATGCCCAAACCAAGGCGATGAAGAAAGTGGCCGGCTCGCTCCGGCTGGATCTGGCACAATATCGCGATTTAGCGGCCTTCGCCCAATTCGGTTCTGATCTTGACATGGCCACGCAGAAACAGCTTACCCGCGGTGAGAAAATGGTAGAGCTCTTAAAACAGAATCAGTATGTACCAATGTCTTTGGCGCATCAGGTAATGATAATCTGGACTGGAGCTCGGGGATACTTAGATACCATTCCGACCGAAAGAATTGCCGGATTTGAAAAGGAATTTTTCGAGTTTTGTAAAAATAATTTTCCTGATATTGAACATACCTTAGATCGGGATAAAGATATCTCGGCCGACACGGAAGCCAAGCTCAAACAGGCCACGGAGCAGTTTAAGGAAAAGTTTCTGGGGAAAATAGATTGATATGCCGACTCTTCGCGATGTCAGAAAGAGAATACGGTCGATCATTTCCACTCGCCAGATAACTAAGGCAATGGAGATGGTAGCGGCGTCCAAACTGCGCAAGGCCCAATTGAAAGTGCTGCAGGTCCGCCCATATTCGGAGAAATTAGGCCATATTTTGGAATCGCTCTCGGCCGCCTCGACCAGTGAATTGATTCACCCTTTCTTTGAAAAGCGCCCGGTGAAGAAGCAAACTTTGGTTCTTATTGCTTCTGATCGCGGCCTATGCGGTTCTTTTAATACCAATCTTATCAGAAAATCTCGGGAATGGTTAGAGGGGAAAGCTAAAGAGCAGGTGGAGTTGGTTCTTATCGGTAAAAAGGGTTTTGATTTCTATAAAAGAAGGCCCTGGGAGGTTGTCGGTAAATTCAATGATTGGTCCGGCAATCTGAATTATGAAAAAGCACGACAGGTGGTGGATTTCCTCACCAATCGTTTTCTAAATGGTCAGACCGACGAGATAATCATCCTCTACACGCAATTTCTCTCGACGGTAAGGTATAAAGTGGTGGAAGCACGTTATCTGCCGGTAGAACGACCTGTTGTTGACAAGAGACAAAGACGGTATTTGGAATATATTTTTGAACCTTCACCGGAAGGTATTTTTAGCAATTTGATGCCTCGCTATGCCCTGACTAAGATGGTAACGGCCTTGGCCGATTCCTTTGCCTCGGAACATGGAACCCGAATGATTGCCATGGGCGCGGCAACCGGTAACGCCGGAGAAATGATAGATATGCTTACTCTCCAATACAAAAAATCCCGTCAGGCGGCTATCACCAAGGAGCTTTTAGAAATCGTCTCCGGAGCGGAAGCATTAAAGGGATAAATATGAGAAAAATATTCTTGTAATAGATGGAGTAGTTTTTATGGCTGAAAATATCGGTAAGATAGTACAGGTTATCGGTCCCACTGTCGATTGTGAATTCGAATCCGACAAATTACCGGAAATATTGAATGCAATCAAGATTGAAGATA
>JAPLUS010000405.1 GCA_026397495.1 Candidatus Zixiibacteriota bacterium
ATGCATCGGTAACAGCATCCTTTCCTACTCGTCCTTGCTCGACCCTGCCCGTCCGGCAGGCGGGCGGCAGGCGGGCGGCGGCCGAGTCCTGGTTGCCAATATTATAAAATATCGTTACCGAAACTGTGAAGAATTACACACAGGCGGGCAAGCGCGGGGCTCGTGCCCTACAAGACTTACAATGCTGTAATTTTCCAAATGGCAGAACCGCAAGACTTCGTCCGGGGTTCTGCCCTACTTAATACTACTACAATACTTAAGCTTAAGGAATTGGAGAGCAAGAAATGATTGGTTGTGCAGGCGGCTAAATCAGCTGCCTGAGGAAACCATCGACCTGAGCCAGTCTTCTTTCGGCTTCGTCTCTTGTAATAGAAAGTTTTTTCATTACCAACGCGGTCTTGACCGAGCCGCCGGCAGACTGCAAGAGTTGGTCGGCGTCATGGTAATCTATTTTCAAAAATTCCATCAAGATCTTTCTGGAACGGGCGGCCAGTTTTTCAGAACGGGCCTGAAGATCAACCATTAAATTTCCATAGGTTTTTCCCATAAGAATCATGGCCGTCGTGCTTATCATATTTAAAACCATCTTTTGAGCCGTGCCGGATTTCATCCGGGTCGAGCCGGTGATAACTTCCGGGCCGACCGCCAATTCGATCAATATGTCCGGTTTTATTTTCAGTAATTCAGCCCGATTACAGACGATTAAGCCGGTTTTGCAGCCGATTGATATTCCATATTCGATTCCCGCAAGGGTGTAAGGTGTTTGCACTGAAGCGGCCAGACCGATTAGAAAATCATTTTTGTGGAGATTAATTTGTTTTAAATCCTCAATGGCCCAGTCGGTGTGGTCTTCAGCCCCCTCTTTGGAGAGAGTCAATGTTTCCAACCCGCCGGATATCAGACCGACTATTTGTGATGGATCGGTTCCGAAAGTTGGCGGACATTCGGCGGCATCAAGTACACCCAGCCGCCCGGAACTGCCGGCACCGATATAAATCAATCGGCCTCCGGCTTTCAATCTCTGGGCGGCAATTTCGGCGGCTTCGGCAATTTGCGGCAAGGCCTTCTCTACTGCCAGCGCCACTTTCTTATCTTCACTGTTTATTTTTTTGACGATTTCCAGTGAAGTAAGAGAATCAATATTGACCGTGTCCGGATTAATCTGCTCGGTCTCCAATTGGGATAAGGTTTTCACCAAATCTTTTTGTCTATTTTTGTCCATCAGGCGGAATAAAGGGAAAGGAAGCGGCTAAAGCAAAGAAAATCTGATAGTATTACTGCGTCACAACATGGATTGAGTCGGGTTGGGAGACTACCACCGCTCCCCAATTGCCTATGATATTGTCTTTGACGATATTGGGCAATGGCCACGAAGGGAAGGCAGTGGGAAAGGAAGTCATTTTTTCCGGAGCGCCAGCGTAGGCATAAACATAAATATAGTACCAGCCGGTATCGAGGTTACCGGATGTCCGAAAAGCGGCACGTGGAACAGTTATTAAGGTGTCGATGGTGATGGGAACGAATCCGGTATAACCATTAATTTTGTAAGAGGAATCGGCTTTTACCACACCATAGGCGCAGCCATTGCTCCCGGCCGATGGTGACCAACTGAAGCTGGCGTCAGCGCCGCCGGGGTTTATTCTATCCCCCGGTAATGAAGAGTGAGTGAAATTAAAAGTACCGGGAATTGAAAATTTGATTGAATCCCTGAAGAGGTTTGAATCAACCAGCTTCAGGTAATGCTCTCCGGAGGAAACCGCGGATGAATACCCAAAAGATTTAGTATAATATCCTCCCGCATATACCAGGGTATCATTCTCTATAATGAGCCGGGCTGAGGTGAGAATGGTATCATTTCTTTTGAATTGGGCGGAGGCAATAATAGAACGAAGGTGCATATCTCTGACGATTGCTCCTTCAACGGAATACCCCTTTAAACTCGATAGGGCTATCCTCTGATCACACCCGGCCAGATAATAAGCGAGGGCCAGAATCACGGCCACTAATATAGAGATATAGAATCTTCGCATATTCATAGAGTATATCGGAATATTTTTGATTTAATTCAAGGGGAATCTTAGGAGGGATAAGCGAATATCAATTTGGTGAGGAGCAATTTGGGACCATCCGGCAACTTGTTGTATAACAATCAAATTTACCCCGGGGTTAGAGATGGCGTCAAAAACCTTGTTTTGCTTCCATTATAGGTTGAGGTTAAATAGGTTGCCCTTTTCCACTTGCCAAAGAGAAGGCCTTTTCGTAAGTTTCGCCCAAGCGGTGGGGAAATAGATAGAGCTGTTATAATATCTTCACTAAAATAAGCGTATAACCGGGGAAATCATAAGGAACAATAGAAGGAGCGGGTATGTTGTACAATATTGAATTGTTAAGCTACCCGATCCGACCGTTTTGATATGGATTTAATGAGCGACCGGAATTCGGGCAACGATAAGAAGCGTGAAAGATTTGAGGCGGAGGCCCTTATCCATATTGATGCGCTTCATCGAACGGCTCTTAGAATGACCAGAAATGAAAATGAAGCGGATGATTTGGTTCAGGAAACATATCTAAAGGCCTTCCGCTTCTGGGACAAATTTGAAGAAGGTTCTAATTGCCGGGCCTGGTTATTTAAGATACTGACCAACATTTTCATCAACGACTATAGATCAAAATCAAGGACACCTCAGGTAATTGAGTTACAGGGTGTCGATGATGATTTCCTTTTTGACCAACTGTCGGCCTTAGGGCCATCCGAAAATCCCGAGCAGCTATTTTTTGCCAAAGTTTTTGATGATGATGTTAAAAAAGCAATTGATAATTTGCCGGAGGAATTTCGGCTGGTAGTAATCCTTTCCTTTCTCGAGGGCTTCAGCTATCAGGAAATTGCTGAAATTGCCGACCTTCAAATCGGAACGGTCAAATCAAAACTACACCGGTGAAGGAAACTTCTGCAAAAATCCCTATGGGATTATGCTGTAAAAAATGGGTTCATCAAGGAAGCAGCCAAATGACATGCCAGGAAGCGCTTAAGCTACTTTATGAGGTAATCGATAAAGAGGCTGACCAAATCGATACTGAAAAGGTCAAAGAGCATCTCCAAAATTGCAAACATTGCATGGCGCGCTATGAATTCGAGGCGATGTTTAAGGCCTTTATTACTGAAAAAGCCGTCTCGAAATGCAAAACGGAACAGCTTAAGAATCGAATTCTAATGCAGATAGACAAAGCGGGAAAAGATCCAAAACGATCCCGATTTAACCCCTTTAGAAACAAATGGAGATTTTTGTCGGCATTGCGATTCTGGCGCCGGGAGTGATGGTGATTTTACCGGGATTTTAATTCTATCACCGTCTCGAAAGATAAGCAGTTGAAGCTATCGAAACTTATACCTGCCATTAAACCAATTTGAATCAAAAAAGTATTGCCAATTTCATTTTTAAGACAATATTGAGAAGGCAATGCGCAAAAGAAGAATAAACCGGACTCCCCGGATAACCATTATATCTCTTTTCCTTACAGTTTTATTTGCCCCTGCTCTTTGGGCGGATGTCGGTATCCGCGATTATCCCAGCTATCGAATTACCCGTTATATCTGGTCAGATAATTATTATAAAGCTGTCAGCTCCGCCGATTCAATTGTGGAGAGCGAACCGCTCAATCCGGTTGGTTATTTTCTTCTCGGCACCATATATCAAACTATTTCGGAGGTCTGTCGTACCGATCGCTTCAAGGATAGTGTCGTCAAGTATCTCAATGAAGCCATAGAATTGGCTAATGAAAGAGAAAAAAATGATCCCGATAATCCGGATTGGCCTTTTATTACAGGAGCCTCCCACGGCTACCGGGCTTTGTATCGAGCCCTTCACGGGAACTGGTGGGGAGCTTTCAATGATGGTTTTAAGTGTCGTTCCCATTTAAATCATTGCCTGGAATTGGATAGCAGTTTCTATGATGCCTATGTAGGACTGGGGGCTTATCATTATTGGAGTACAGTTAAGGCCAAGGATTTCCTTTGGCTTCCCTTTATCCCTGATCGTCGAGAGCAGGGAATGACAGAAATCCATAAGGCCGCCGATAGCGGCTATCTGGCGTCGTACAATGCCAATGAAACCCTTTTGCGAATATATTTGACCGAAAAACGATATAATGAACTGATTAATCTGGCCGATTCATTGACGCGAAGCTACCCTTACAGTCCTTATTGCCTTCTATATTATACTGAAGGATTAATCGGAATTAACCAGCTCGATGAAGCTGAAGAAAAACTGCGGATGCTCAGAGCGGTTTGGAAGAAGTCTCCCTATTTTGATCCTTTTGGTTTTTATGAAGCGGAATTGCTTTCTGCCAAAATATATCTTCAAAGGGGAGATAGTAAAACGGCTAATGAGATTGCCAATAAGATTATCGATGACAAAATCCCCGGCGGTAGCAATGCCTTCTTTATGGAGACACTTGATAAGGCCGAAGCTCTACTTCATTCTCTGCGATGAAATATATTGTTTATCTTTTTTGTCTATTCTGCCCCTTCTCCATTCTGGCTCAAGGTCTTTTATCAACCGAAAAAATATCTTTAATTTCGAATGGAGAGAAGGTGCTGCTTAACAGTCGCTGGGGTGAAGCTAAGGCCATATTTATGGAATTACATCGGCGCGATACCACCGATCCCGCCGGCTATCTTTTCCGCGCCGCCATTCTTCAAGCAGAAATGATAGATAAGGAAGCCAATCTGTATGGTACCGAATTCCTAACTCTTCTTGATAATACCAAGCTCTTCGCCAAATTGAAATTGAGCAACTGTAACCGGAGTGATTCGGCTTTATGCTTCCTTTATATAGGGCATCAGTATGCCTATCGTTCCCTGTGGGAGGCAAGATTTGGTTCTAACTGGTCGGCGCTGAATTATGGGTTGAAGGCAAAGGGGGAATATCATAAGGCGCTGGCCGTCGATACGACCCTTTATGATATATATTTGGGATTGGGTTCTTACCACTATTGGAAAACGGCCAGAGCCGGTCTGTTGCGAACCGCCGGAATTTTTCGTGACGATAGAGAAAAAGGAATAAGAGAAATAAAACTGGCGGCGGATTCGTCGCTTTTCTCGCGCGAGACTGCTCACGCCGCACTTATCTGGGTTTTCATAAATGAGAAGCAATTTGATTCGGCCATTACTCTTTCAGGGGCGATGAACCGTCTTTATCCTGAAGGAAATTCCTTCCTCTGGCCGCTGGGTGAGGCCTATTTCAAAAGTGGCCAATATATTAGAGCCGCTGAAATATATGATACTTTATGGCGGCGGATAAGAAAAGACCCGGGCAATTATTATAACCTGATTGAGAGCGGCTATTGGCTTTGTATCTCCTATGGCAAAATAGGGGGAAAAATCGAAGTCCGGCAGAAAACTGCCTATTTTGATTCAATCTATCAGGATATTCCGAAGGAAATACGTCGACGACAGCGGAGCAAATTGGGCGAATTGAACCGGATTTCCAAATAACTCCGCCATCTTTGAGATTGCCGGGCGGGAATAATAGTCATATCTTTGATTTCGAATAATGAAAAACAGTAAAGAACAAATAACGATCAAATTGACTGCCGAAGTTACTTGTGCGGGCTGAGCCGCTAAGCTGGGGCCAAAGTTTTTGGCTGAGGTTCTAAAAAATATGCCGCCGGAGACAAATCCAAATCTTTTGGTTGGTTTTGAGACCTCTGATGATGCCGGCATATTTAGGATTAATGATAAGCAGGCTCTGGTGCAGACAGTTGATTTTTTTCCGCCGATAGTCGACGACCCGTACACTTTTGGTCAGATTGCTGCCGCCAATGCGCTGTCGGATATTTATGCTATGGGCGGCCGGCCCCTCACAGCGCTGAATATTGTCGCCTTCCCGGCCACAACGATGACGCCGGAAGTCTTAAGCCGGATATTGCTGGGGGGAGCCGATAAGATTCATGAAGCGGGCGCGGTGGTAGTCGGTGGCCATTCCATCAAAGATAAAGAATTGAAATTTGGAGTCGCCATTACCGGCCTTATCGATATTGATAAAATTGTCAGGAATTCCGGAGCAAAGGCCGGCGATAGATTATATCTGACCAAACCGCTTGGCACCGGCATTATCAGCACCGCTGTTAAGCGAAAGGCCGCCTCTGCAGAAGATACGCAGGCGGCAATTGAGATAATGATACGGCTAAATAATGTGGCCTCGGAATTGATGGTTAAATTTGCCGCCCATGCCGCCACCGACATAACCGGTTTTGGATTATTGGGACACACCTTTGAAATGGCTCACGCCTCGAAAATAAGTGTAATACTGCATTATGATAAACTCCCTTTGCTTCATAATGTAATCAAATATGCTGTGGCCGGATATCTAACTGCCGGCGCCGATGCCAATCGGGAATATCTACAGGATAAGGTTGCCATCTCCTCGCGCCTGAAGCCGGAACAAGCTCATATTTTGTATGATCCTCAGACTTCCGGCGGTTTGTTAATAGCGCTGCCGGCTGATGCCGCAATGAGATTCCTTAGAGAGGCGAATTCGCGGGGGCTCTCCGTATTCGAAATAGGCGAGATAATCCCCCAAGGCAGAGCGGTAATAACTGTCGATTAAAGCCTATGGCGGCATTGATAGTAAGCCCATATTATAAAAAGTTAGTTCTCTGGTTCATCTTAGCCGCTCTCGTCATCCTGGGAATCTATATACGATTCGCCGACCTTGACGCCGATCCGCCTTTATATTTTGAGGGATCCAGCCAATCTCTTTCTACCGACCCGTATCAGTATACTTATCATGCGCGGAATCAGGTCCTTTTCGGGCAATGGGACCCTCTAAATTTGGATTTGGTTGGAAGGGAGTGTTGATAAACCCCCAAAAAAAGAAAAAGTACACTTCCTGGAAAAATGTCA
>JAPLUS010000238.1 GCA_026397495.1 Candidatus Zixiibacteriota bacterium
GCCGGCATTGAATCGACCAATTCAATATTATCTGCCAGTGTCTCGCCACAGATAAAATCGCCGTATTCTCTTACGGCCGAATATAATGGTTCGACGGTGCAAACAGCAACATTAATACGGTCAGTTACCTCAAACCCCGAAGATTTTCTCATATTTTGGATTTTATTGATTATCTCTCGGGCAAATCCTTCCTTCCGTAAGTTGTTATCAAGGTCAGTCATAAGGGCCACCGTGATTTCGCCATCGCTTTCGACCGCAAAGCCCTCTTTCTCAATTTTCTGGACTTCAACTTCCTCGCGGACCAGCTTAACTCCACCGGTGGAAATAGAAATTTCAATTTCTCCGGATGTCGTAAAATTTCTTATTTCTTCACTGGAAAGTGTGGCCACCTTGGTGGCTACCTCTTTGACATCTCCCCCCAGTCGGGGTCCGGCGAGGGCAAAATTTAATTTGGCTTTGAAGCTAACCATCTCACCGGTTTCTTCTGACTTCTCCACCGCTTTGACATTCAATTCCTCCATTATTACTGGAATCTCTTTCTGCAACCGGTCAAACTGCTTAAGGCCGGCCATATTGATTAATATCCCCTTCAGGGGCTGGCGAACTTTCAAATTTTTCCGGTTTCGAGCCGCTCGTCCCAGCGAGACAATCTTCTGGGTCAGCGTCATTGATTCTTCCAGTTCGGTCCTGATTGATCCCTCATTGCAGACGGGATATGAAGTAATATGCACCGAAAATGGTAACTTCCCATCATTAGGTTCAGTTAGCTCACGCCAGAGATATTCAGCCGTGAATGGTGTATATGGGGCAATTAGCTTGGCGATTCCCAAGAGCATTCTATATAAGGTTAGAAAAGCTCTCATCTTCGACGGGTCATTGCCCGGTCCCCAATAACGGCGGCGGTTGAGTCGGATATACCAATTGGAGAGATCATCAATAACAAAGTCGCTTATCATTCGTGCCGGTGGAGTCAGGTCGTAATTATCCAGCCGTTCAGCCACCTTCTTGATTAGACTGTTGAATTTGGACTCAATCCAGAGGTCGATTCTATCCGATTCTCCCGCAAATTGTTCAAGAAACTCCTCTACTGTCTTTGATTCTTTGTGCGCCCGGGCGGAGATGTCGTCAATATTGGCATAAAGGGCGAAAAAGCTGTAGCTATTCTTCAGCGTGTCGAAGAATTTCCTGACAACTTCAACCAAACCATTTTCATCAAACTTGGTTGGCACCCAGGGGTTGGAATTAGAGAGCATATACCAACGCAACGGATCAGCGCCATGCTTATGAACGATATCAAACGGGTCAACTACATTTCCCTTATGCTTGGACATTTTTTTGCCGGTTTTGTCCAAAATCATTTCAATGACAATGACATTTTTGAAGGCCGGTTTATCAAAAAGAAGGGTGGAAATGGCCAGAAGCGAATAGAACCAGCCACGCGTTTGGTCAACCGCCTCAGAAATAAAATGCGCGGGGTACTTAAGGCCGGCATCGATAAAATCCTTTTTTTCGAATGGATAGTGCCACTGCGCCAATGGCATCGATCCGGAATCAAACCAGGTGTCGATAACCTCAGGGACACGGGTCATAATTCCCTTACACTTGGCACAGTGCAGCTTGACTTCATCGATCATTGGTTTATGTAGACTGATATCTGTGGGAACATCAATCCCCTCTTGCCGCAATTGCGCTATTGAGCCGACCGCTACGCCATGGCCGCACTTTTCGTTGTCACAAAGCCATATCGGCAGGGGTGTTCCCCAGAATCTTTCTCGCGACAGCGCCCACTCGACATTATTCTCCAGCCAGTCAAG
>JAPLUS010000084.1 GCA_026397495.1 Candidatus Zixiibacteriota bacterium
AAATGTCCCTCTTGCAAGGAAATTACGACCGGTTCGTCGCTGGATGTTTTGGAAATCGATGCCGCTTCCAATACCGGCGTGGATGATATCCGGACGTTAAGGGAAAATGTCCGCTACCTGCCCATTTCGGGCAAGAAAAGAATCTATATTATCGACGAGGTGCATCGTCTATCGGGTTCCGCCTTTGACGCCTTGCTTAAGACTCTTGAGGAACCTCCCCCTCATGTCGTATTTATTTTTGCCACGACGGAACCATCCAAAGTTCCGGAAACTATCCGCTCCCGAACGCAGCGGTACGATTTTCATCGAATCAGCGTTTCGGGTTTAAGCGAGCATTTACGGAAAATAGCCACGGCGGAAAAACTCGATGTTGATGACGAAGCTCTTTTTATCCTCTCTCGTAAGGCGGATGGATCGGTTCGTGATTCGCTTTCCCTCCTTGATCAATTGTCAGCTTTCGCCGGAGAAAAAATCAGGGCGCAGAATGTCATTGAAGCCCTTGGGTTGCTTGACCGCCAATTCTACTTTAAATATATCGATATCATCGCCGCCAAAGACAGTTCCGCGGGACTGCAAATGATAAAAGAACTGATTAATTCCGGCGTTGAAATCTCCGAGTTCGGGGCCGGCGTGGCCGAGCATTTCCGCAATCTTCTTATCCTGCAGAATGCTTCCGAACCGGAAAAGATTTTGGAATTGCCCGAATCGGAAATGAGCGGCTATCGCAAGCAGGTTGACTATTTTTCATCCGGCGACCTGCTCCGAATGATAAAAATAATATCCGATATGATCCTTGATTTGAAAAGCGGTTTGGAATCGCGCCTACTTCTGGAAACGACCACCTTGAAACTGGCGAGCATGGAATCGACCATCCTCTTCGAAGATATCCTGGCCCATCTCTCCAGCCCTACGGAATCGCCGACAGCGGAAATGAAACTTGACAGCGATCTATTCGGTATGCCCAATACCCGAACGGCCCCTGACAATCTCTCCCCCTCCCTCCCCCGTCTGCCGGCTCGTCCGGCCGGCGAGCCGGGTGAACCTCCTAAGAGACAAACTGAAATTAAGCCGGTCCTACCGGCCGATAAGGGTTTATCGGCAGAAGATATTTCCAGCGGTACTATGGTGCGAACTATCAATCTGCCTATGGTGCAGTCAAGCTGGCCAAAATTCCTCGACTTTTTGAAAAATGAAAGTCAAATGTTATCATCAATGATGGCGATGGCTGAATTAAGAGAAGTAAAAGAGAATATTATCACCGCTGTTTTTCATAATGCCGGTGGAACTTCCAAGCAGGTGGTTGAAAAACCGGAACACCTGGGAATTATTACCTCCAGCTTAAGAGAATATTTCAAAACCAATCTACGGATAAAATTCGAGATTGATTTTGATAAGTCACCCGTCATACCATCATCTAAACCGGTTCCCAAAGTGGAACAAATCGATCCCGAAAAGATTCTTCAAGAGGATGAGAAACTGCGAGCCCTGGTGGAAAAAATCGATGGCGAGATAATTGGGAAGCAAAAGGCGGAAGAGTAGTTCAACACAGGAGTATATATTATGGGTAAAGGCGGATTGGGCGATATGATGAAGCAGTTCCAGAAGGTCCAAGCCCGAATGGAAGAGATTCAGAAGGAACTGGAACAGATGACGGTCGAGGGAACCGCCGGCGGTGGGATGGTGAGGGTTATTGTCAGCGGAAAGCAGGATATTCTCGAAGTAAAAATAGATAAGGAAGTGGTTAATCCCGATGATGTGGAAATGCTTCAGGACCTAATTGTGGCCGCCGTTAATCAGGCCCGCCAGAAAGCGCAGGAACTTCAGACGGAAAAAATGTCGGAACTGACCGGCGGGCTGAGTCTGCCGGGGATGAATCTCCCGCTTTAAGAAATTATGTTTAAATCATCGGAAGCAGTCGAGAAATTAATCACGAATCTCTCCCGCCTTCCCGGTATCGGACGCAAGACCGCCGGACGGCTGGCGTTTCATCTTCTCAAAGTCCCCAAAGAAGAAGCGCTGGAGCTGGCCGCGGCCATTACAGATATAAAAGAAAAAGTCGGCTTCTGCTCTATCTGCAATAATATTTCCGAAAGCGACCCCTGCTATATCTGCGCCAATCCCGATCGAAAGACGGATACAATATGTGTGGTTGAAGAGGCCGTCGATTTAGCCGCTCTTGATCGCGCTGAAGGGTATAACGGCCTTTATCATGTTCTGGGGGGGCGGATTTCGCCGCTTGATGGGATTGGACCTGACGACCTGAAAATCAAAGAATTACTCGCCCGGATAGATTCTAAAGTCAAAGAAATAATTATAGCCACTAATCCCAATGTTGAAGGAGAAGCCACCGCCCTTTATCTGGCCCGACTGCTTAAACCGCTTGGCATTAGAACCACCAGAATCGCCAGAGGTTTGCCGGTCGGAAGCGATTTGGAATATGCCGATGGGATGACTATTTCCCGGGCGCTTGAAGGACGGCAAGAAATATAGACAATACCCCAAATGGCCTAAATATGGGCCAATGTGACTCCCTTTTAAAACTTCTTCAGTCAAGTTTTTAGCCAAAAATCCCGATAATTAACTGAGTACAGATACCTTTTAAAGGCCCGGAGAAAATGGCTTCCGCTGACCTTAGGGAAACAACTATTTTTTGCCTGGGAGCATAAGGGGATGTTGTCTATCCGCAAAATATTGCCCCTTTTGATGCCGGTTATAGAATTATGCCTTCCGATGGGAAGGGCATGGGGGCAGGATCTCAAGCTGGCGGTCGTTTGCTCTGACAGCATAGAGTCAACTCGGCAAACGATAAAGGGCATAAAAAATACAATTTCATCCCAATATCAGACCGTTGCCTTTTACGACTTTGTATTGCCTGCCGAGCCGATATCACTGGAAAAAAATATGGACCAAATCGCCGAGCTGAATC
>JAPLUS010000058.1 GCA_026397495.1 Candidatus Zixiibacteriota bacterium
AATAAAATCACCGCCCTGGGAATAAATCTAGATCCCATCGCCGATAAGATTTTTACCATAACACTGAGTGCAGAACTAATCTTCTACAGGCGTTTCCCTCTCAGGCTTGCATTCATGATCATCGCGCGGGAAATTATAATTATGTCAGCGGGAGCAATATTGCTAAGGAGATGGCGGATTTTTACTCCGTCAAGCCTAACCGGCAAATATTATTTCGGCGCCATATCAATTCTTATCCTTAGCTATATTACAATTTTCCCTTTTGGGCAGGTATGGTCGCAATATCTGGCTGTCATTTTATTACTCCTTTCCATATTCAACTATGGCAAAGCCTTTTGGCTGGTAATCCATGGGGGACAATGGCCAATTTTTGCCGATAGGAAAATCTATAAATGGATCAGGTTAGTTGCCTTGATGATTGCTCTTGCCGTCTATTTCTATAGATTTTATTTCGATATATTAGTCCCTTATTGGGAATGAACTTTCTTGGGAGACACTATGGGTGTTCGGTTAGAAGGAAAGCGAATCATTTTGCGAAAGCCGGTTAGGGCTGATGCTTACCCTCTATATCTTAATGCCAAGGATAAGGAAATCAGCCGCTACACTTTCCTCCCTCGTCCTTATACTCTGGAAGGCGCCTATGATTTCATCAGGAAGAATCATATCATGAGGCGCAAGGGGCGAATTATCCCATTAGGAATTGAATGGAGAGAAAACGGCCAGATTATTGGGATGATAAGCCTAATGGGGATTGATCATAAAAACAAGAATGCTGAACTTGGGTACTGGCTGGGGAAAAAATATTGGGGGAAAGGGATAATGAAAGAAGCCATTTGTTTGATTTTGAGATATGGATTTAGGGAGCTTAAGCTGGTTCGGATTTACGCCCATGTAATGCATCCTAATATGACTTCAGCGAGCTTGCTGGAAAGGATTGGCTTTACTTTTGAGGGGAGACGCCGTAAAGTTCTGCTCCACCGTCGGAAGTGGATGGATTATTTGTGTTATGGAATGTTGAGGGGGGAGCAATATAAGATCGCTCCAAAGTGACCAATTAGTAAGCTCCTCTTGAAAGATAAATCTCTTTATTATCACGACCGCCCGCGGTGTATACCATCCCTTTTAATCCCCAAGGTGATGTGCCTGCTGGACATCGTCAGTGTTGGGATAAATCCCCTCATAAATTGCGTTAGCTCCGTCTTCGCCACTTTTTTATGTGATAGGATAGCCTTGCGCCAAATGGACAAGAGTCAGAACCTTTTTTGTTTATCTCCCTCCAATCTTCAAATTTGGAAGTATGATATTTTTCTTTTTTTGGGAATTCGTTAGGGTATCGCATATTCGCCGGTTTTCCTATTGACATTATTTCTATTATGGTATAATCTCCGGTAAATAGTTCGGTGCCCTCAAGGTGAGGGGTAATAGGGAAGGCGGTGAAAGTCTGCCACAGCCCCGCTGCTGTAAACGGCTACCCTTCCAGCGTGCAACCACTTGTCCTGAGTGAAACGGGATGGGGAAGGAGCTGGGGGGAGGTATGAAGCCGTGAAGTCAGAAAACCTGCCGAATACGAGTTTTATCCGGCCATTGCCGGATAACTCGGAAATCTGCGCGGGTGGAGAAATATTTAGTCTCCTCAGACGAGACCTCAAAGCAGCCCGGCAGATAGCCGGGTTTTTTACTGGAGGTTTAAATGAGGTTTCTTACCTGTTTTGTCTTTCTCTTTGCTCTTGCCGTGGCGACGGGAAACGGTCAGACCAATGAGAAAGTGTATCAGCTTCCTGATACCATCAATGTTACTGCTGAAAGGTTTGCCACGCCGGTAAATAATATTGCTTGGCCGGCCCGGACAATTATGGCTGAGCGAGTGGCATATAAAAACACCTTGGGTGATGCTCTCAACGGTATTTCCGGGGCCGACTTGACCGGATACGGACAAATAGGCCACCTAAGTAATCTATTTCTCTGGGGTTCGCCGTCATCCCAGATTCTTCTCCTCTATGATGGCCGGCCGGTTTACAACTATGCTACCGGCGGATTCAATCTGTCGGATTATGATATGACGGAGATAGACCGAATCGAACTGGTTAAAGGAACGCAATCATCGCTCTACGGATCAGAGGCGATCGGCGGTGTCATTAATCTTATTCCCAAGTTTGAATATCTGGACCAAATTGAAGCCAATCTTAATTATGGAAGTTTCAGTTATATGGGTTACAGTCTGACGGCGGCCAAAAGATTTCAAAATTGGTATTTCAATGGTATGTATAACCAAACCAGCACTGATAATGCCCGAGACAATTCCGGTGTGAAAAGGGATAACCTGTCGGTCAAGTCAGTTTATCTTCCGCCCAATAGGAATCTTGAATTAAATATGAGTTATCGATATTTTCAAGATTCACTTGGCCTGCCGGGTCCGGTGCCCGCCGCTGACAATATACCTTTGGGCGGCAATAAGGAATCCCAATCGCTCTATGATTATCAGCAGGATTTTCATCATTCCTTTGATGCCCGGCTTAAGTACAATCCGGATAATAACGTTTCCACTTCGCCCTTATCAGTTGAAGCCGATTTGTTCTACGAGAAAAAGAAACTGAAATATTTTACACCGCTGGCTAATTATGAGATTTATTGTCCCGATCGTATGATCAGATTAAATAATAATATGGTCCGGAATTCCGGTTTAATGGGACGGCTTAAATGGGAATGGGATAATTTTGCTTTTTCCGGCGGTCTGGAGTTTCTTTCCGGCTCCTTGCGATCGGAGAAAATAAATCCAACCTGGCCGGCGGGAAATTACCAAGATAGATCGGCAGTTGTTTTTGTCCGGAGCTTTGAACGCCATCGTCGCGACACCTATGCCGGCTGGACCGAAGGTACCTGTCAACTAAATTCAATGGTCGAATTTAGTTTGTCGGGAAGAATGGAATCAATAAATGGCGGAGACGGATATAAAGCCCTGAATGCTGGAATCAAAATTGCACCCCTTTCAACCTTGGGCTTCAAAGCCGCCTATGGAAACGCCTACAGGCTGCCGGCTCTTAATGATTTATACTGGCCGAGTGATGATTATTCCGAAGGGAATCCAAAACTAATTCCTGAAGAGGGCAGAAATATTCTGTTCTCGGCATTTTTAAATCCCAATAGCGCCATTTCTTTCAATTCTAATTTATTTTGGCGGAATGTGAAAAATCTTATTTCCTGGGCGCCGGTAGGTTCGGCCAATGGCTATGGCCAGCCCCGTTGGACACCATCCAACTTAAATGGATTCCGTTCTTTAGGGGTCGATTTGAGTTTAATAATATCCCCCAAATGGTTTCCCCACATTGATGCCGATTTAACTTATCAGAAGGCAAAACAAAAACAGCGGGAATTGATTTTTTCGGGGTGGGACGGAACATCGATTTTCAATGAGGTTGAACGGAAGGCCGCCTTTATCCCCGATCTTAAATGGCGAATTGGAGTTAGGGAAAAACTAAAATATGGGTTTACCTGTGACCTCGATATTATTTATACTTCAAAAAAATCAGTCTATTATTCAGTCTATGCTCCCGATGGCCAGATCGGCTATGTCGAGAAAACTATGCCGCCAAGCTATGTCGTTGATTTTGGCCTAGATATAGTTTCAATCGAGGATTTTTCAATCTCCTTTAGCATAAATGATCTATTTGATGATAAACCGCTTAGACAGTTTGGCACCTCTTTTAGCCAATCCGGGTACCCCTCTTTAGGCAGGACTCTTAAGGTGGAGATAAATCTTACCGTTAGATAAAATATTTTATTTTTTTTCTGGACGAAATAATAGAATGAACGTATAATATAGCGACTTATACATAGTCCCTCCCAGAAAGATGTCGCTGGAGACGGCGGCATCTTTTTATTTTCTGTAAGGTGGCTTTCTCAATTGAATACTATTTATGAATGGTGACAAAAATGCTGTTTGATTGTTTAAAGATTGCCGTTGTCCCGTTCTTGATTTCCTTAATACTGGTTACGGTGGCCCAAAGATCGTATTGCCTAACCATCCGAATTCCACAAAATATATAAATTATCTATCTGGGTAGTCCGCTCATTTGATCATCTTTTGATTTTTTGACCATATGGGGAGCTATGAAATGATAGATAATCAAGACTGCGCCGGAGAAGAGTAACATCAAACTGACTGTTATCTCGCCGTGGATATCCTCAGGCATTGATCGTCCAATTAAAACCGCCGCCCCTAAGGCAACCAATATCATACCCCATTTCAATGATGACGAGGGTAAACTCTCTGTTTTTGGGGAAGACAGATATTTGCTGGCATCTTCGGTTAATCCCTTCTGAATTAACATGCGACGGGTTACATGATCAAGGGATATTTTTACAATATATCCCGCGGCGATAAAAACCGCAATTAACGGAAAAATTTCCCAAAAATGTTCCATCATTTGCTCCTTTCATTAGCGTGTTTACCCCATTAGACAGTAACAGTATCCTTAATGTTGCAGTATATTAAAAAAGGCTGCAACTTTTTGTTTCATTGGGCAGTCAAATTATCATAGGAATAGAATATGGGATACGACCGATCACTGATTAAAAGAATACTTTGCGGGGATAGACGGTCTTTTGAGGAATTTGTCGAGAGATATAAGCGGTTGGTAAACCACATTATTTTTAGAATTATTACGAATGAGGAAGACCGGAAAGATATCTGTCAGGAGGTATTCCTGAAAATTTACCGCAGTTTGGGGAGTTTTCAGTTTAGATCAAAAGTTTCTACCTGGGTAGCATCGATTGCTTATAATACGGCACTTAATCATTTCCGGGAAAATACCTCTCTTTCTCTTGAAGAAATCTCTGAGGATGTCTTACTGAATAATTCCTTTGAGAATAATGATGCCCCCGACGAGTATACCGAGAAACGTGATATCTCAGCATACCTTCAAGCGGAGATAGCCAAACTGCCGGTTCAATATCGCGCCGCCATTACATTATATCATCTGGAAGAGATGAGTTACCATGAAATTTCTCTGGCTATGAATTTGCCGGAGGGCACAGTAAAGAGTCATCTCTTTCGAGCAAGAAGGTTGTTGAAAGAAAGAATATCGTCCCAGTTTGGCCAGGAGGAAATATGCCGGAAAGGCATCTGACAGATAATGAAATAATGGGAATTATGGATGGCGGCAATGAATTTCAGGATCAATTTATAATGGAGCATCTGGGAATCTGCACTAAATGCCAGAAGAGTCTTGAACTATATCAGACACTTTATCATGAATTACAGAATACTAAAGGATTTGATATCCCTGCGGATTTCACAGAATCGGTAATGGCCCAAGTGTTGACTGTTGAAAAAACTAAAGCGCCCAACCGAGAGTTCTCTTTAATATGGATTATTTCGGGAGTGATTACTTTCTTGGGAATATCTTGGC
>JAPLUS010000331.1 GCA_026397495.1 Candidatus Zixiibacteriota bacterium
AATTCCTTCCGCTCCGAATGTAAAGTCGAGACCAGATCGGCGCCGTCATCCATGGTCATATGCGGGCAAAAATCAAGCACCTGATGAATATGCTTGTAGTACGTTTTCTTATCTTCGGCGTTGATGGCAAAAACCGGAATCCCAAAATCCTGCACCAGACAGGCGGCCACATCATCTTGAGTCGACAGGGGATTGGAGGCGCAGAGTGCCGCCTTGGCGCCGCCGCTTTTTAGGGTAATCATAAGATTGGCCGTCTCGGTGGTAACATGGAGACAGCAGGCCAGATTAATTCCCTTCAGCGGTTTTTCCCTCTGAAATCGCTCCCCGATAAGCCGCAGCACCGGCATATTCCGCTCGGCCCATTCAATACGAAGTTTCCCTTGAGAAGCTAACTTCAAATCCGCTACATCATATTTATTTTCCGCCATGGCTTAAGCATCCTTCAGAAGATCTTTGACCTTATCGATCTTTTCCCAGGTATAATCGGGATCATTCCAACCGAAATGGCCGTACGAGGCCGTCTTGCGGTATATCGGTCTTAGCAGATTAAGCGACTCAATGATCCCGTGCGGCGTCAGGTCAAAATTCTTCCTGACCAGTTCTATCATATGCTTGTAATCGATCTTATTTGTTTTGTCGGTGAAGATCATGATGGAAACCGGCTCGGCCACGCCAATAGCATAAGCCAGCTGGATAGTGCATTTCTCCGCCAATCCGGCGGCCACAACATTTTTGGCGATATAACGGGCCATGTATGATGCCGAACGGTCGACCTTAGTCGGGTCTTTGCCGGAAAAAGCGCCGCCCCCATGACTGGCCATCCCGCCATAGGTATCGACGATGATTTTCCGTCCGGTCATACCGGTATCCGACTGCGGCCCCCCAATCACGAACTTGCCGGTTGGATTAATAAAATATTTGGTCTCTTTATCCAACATTGATTCAGGAATAATCGGCTTGACTATAGTATCTATAATCTCTTGCCGCGCTTTTTCCGTAATTTTCTTGCCGGTTTTATCTAAAATTTCTTCGGTATGATGGGCCGAGACCACGACTGCTTCAATCCGCACCGGCTTCTTGTCGCGATATTCGACCGTAACCTGTGATTTTCCATCCGGACCGAGATACGGCAAAATCTTTTTCTTGCGCACTTCGGCCAGACGTTTGGTCAGTTTGTGAGCCAGCATAATCGGAAGCGGCATCAGTTCCGCTGTCTCGCGGCAGGCATACCCGGACATCAACCCCTGATCGCCGGCGCCGCCGATATCAACTCCCTGCGCTATATCGAGCGATTGCGCCCCGATGGCGTTGAGTATTCCTATCGAATTATAAGCAAATCCAAATTTAGGATCAGTATATCCGATATCGGCCACCAAACCGCGCACCAGTCTTGGTATATCAACATATCCCGTGGTCGTGATTTCGCCTCCCACAATCGCCAGACCAACCGTAACAAAACATTCACAGGCCACTCGTCCCTTTTTATCCTGTCTGATAACATCATCCAGCACAGCATCAGAAATCTGATCGCAGACTTTGTCGGGATGACCTTCGGTTACCGATTCGGAAGTAAAAAGGAAATTCCCTTCTGACATTCGCTTGCTCCTTCATCTCCTCAAATTTTTAGGAATATCCCAATTCTGTATATTTGGCAACATTTATATGACTATAGGTGCCTTGAACAAAGGCCTTTTCCCCAACCAGCGACATCTCCAGAAGACTGAACTCGACGGTGGCTCTTGGCCCGATGATAGAATCTTTGATAATGGAGCGATGGATTCTGACCCCCTCCGAAATGGAGACATAAGGGCCAATGACTGATTCTTCAATGATAGCCGAAGGAGATATATGGACCGGCGGTATAATCACCGATCCTGGATGATCGCTGACTTCACTGTTTTCCATTAGCAGCTGTCGGTTGGTCTCAAGGAATGTCTCCCGCTTGCCGCAATCATACCACCCGTCAACCAAAAACGGTGAAAATTCACACCCTTCTTTGATCATCATTTCCAGAGCATCGGTCAGCTGTATTTCGCCATCAGTTTTCTGTCCCGTTTCAACGATTTTAGCCAACTGCATCTTGAGACTCTCAATATTCTCCAGATAATA
>JAPLUS010000409.1 GCA_026397495.1 Candidatus Zixiibacteriota bacterium
TAAAGGGCTTGTTGAAAAAGTGTATGTTATGGAAAAATGTCTTATGTATGTTCCACTCAATATTCAGATCTATTATTGCTGCTCTTTTCCTGTCTTTCCCCGCCGCGGCGGGGAATCCAGAATTCATTGATTATTCAACACTTACGGAACTTTTTCTGGATCCCCGATCGAGTCGGGGATGACAATACCAATGACATTTTTTTCAGAAGTGCGTTTTTCCCTTTCTTGAGGCTTTTTCAACAAGCCCTTTAGTCTGCCCGGAAATAATGGTAATGAAATAGTCTTATATGTGAGAATGGACTTTAATTGGCGGAACCCCGCCAAAGGCGGGCAAGCGCGCGGGTTCCGCCCTACTTCTACTACGACTACTGCAAGACGTCGCCAATTTGTTACCGAAACCATGAAGTAGTACACGAGGCGGGCGCTCTTGACAAAACCGTGTTAGGTTTGCAGGAGACCTGCCCTGCAAATATTTCGCAAAACCCTTCGGGATTTTGCGCTACTTCAACTTCGGTGTGGCGGAACCCCGCCAAAGGCGGGCAAGCGTGCGGATTCCGCCAACCTTATTGATTATTCAGGATTATGTCGAAATATCATTGCTTTCGGAGGTGCCTTTGTCGTGTAGAATCGGTGGATTAACCCATTCCTCTTCATAAAAAAGTGATTTTTCGTCAGTGATGGCATATCCATCGCGGATCTTTTTAATTATGGCGTAGGCATAAGCCTGACCGGTGGCAATGACAGAGAGAATATACCCCCAAATCATTACGAAAATCAGGAATAAAGAAATGGCCATAATATATCCGACCGGATGGCTGTTCCCCTCCCGGACAAGGCCGGAAATATCAAGACCTAAATTCAACCCCGGGAAAAGAGTGGCAATAAAAGTTACGGTCTTGCTTTCCCAGTCAAGATGATGCATTCCGGCGGAAATTATGTCCTTAATCTTTTCGCCCCCCCCAAGAGAAGTACTAAATTGGAGGAATTGAATAGCCCAGAAAGAGAAGCAGGCGAATATAAAACCGGCGATTTTGGCGGAAATTAGGGAATAAAGGGTGTATCCAATCCATCTTACAGGTTTTCGCACAACTGTTAAAAATGTCTCCAGAAGGGAATTGAATGTCTCGCCGTTGCGATCAGCCATAACAGCTACCGGCATTATTAGAATGGATAAAAGAAGAACGAATATTATAAGAACAATGAAAAGAGCGAATATAAAATTGGGGAAAAAGAAAAATATGGCATAAAGCCATTCTCCCATATATGGGAGCCGTGAAATAAGACCGAGGATAAAGCCAAGCAGAACAAAAAGGCCGACAAAAACCACAATAGCCAGTTCTGATAGTAATAGCTGTTTAATCCTGCTTAGACTGAATTTAATAGCCCCGCCTGCGGAAAGAAAAACATTTCCTCTCATCTCCTCAAAATCAAAGGCCGCCACCGCCATCATTCCCATCATTATTGACAAGAGCGATAAAATGGCACCCAAATAAAAGGTCAACGCCCCGGTTACGGTACTAAAGGATATCAGGTTTATGGGAGCCATCTTATGAACCGTATAGAAATCGGCCAGATTGGCGCCATCCAACGCAAGGGCCACAAAGGTGAAGAGATTATAAAGGAAAAGAGCTATAAGGATATAAAAGGCTGAGACAATAATTTTCTTGCCCTTTAAGGCCCGTTCCGAAACGGGCAATATCCCTTTAAAATTGTATTCCAGGTGGAATGACATCATTCAAAGTTTGTCTATGAATGCTTTTATGTCAAGTATTAATTTTGGGATCGGCTGCGATAAATTCCATCGACTCTATTGATAATAGATATGTTTTATGATATGTTAGACAATCGGATTTACTCGGAGTGGTGATAAATTGGATAACCGCGAAA
>JAPLUS010000367.1 GCA_026397495.1 Candidatus Zixiibacteriota bacterium
TTTTCACCAATTCTTCAGCGGTCATTTGAGTTTTTGCCGATACCAGCGCTCGCGCCGCGGCCAACGCATAAGGTCCCCCGGAACCAATCGCTAAAATGCCATCATCGGGTTCTATGACTTCGCCCGAACCGGCAATCAACAGCGAATGCTTTTTATCCGCTACGGCCAGCAACGCCTCCAGTTTCTGAAGGTATTTATCGGTCCGCCAATCTTTAGCCAATTCAACTGCCGCTCGGGGGAGATTACCGGCATACTCATCGATTTTTGTTTCAAACCGTTCAAACAGCGCCAAAGCATCAGCGGCGGCTCCGGCGAATCCGGCCAGAATATCGTCGCCATGGAGCCGGCGAATTTTAACCGCCTTCGCTTTCATAATCGTCTCGCCGAAAGTTACTTGGCCATCACCTCCCATCGCCACCACCCCTTTATACCTTAAACCAAGTATGGTTGTCGCATGTATTATCATAATCGATTCTTCCTTAAGCCCGAGGATGGGCTTTGTTGTAAACAGACTTTAACCGCTCCGTTGTTATATGAGTATATTTCTGGGTCGTCGCCAGAGAACTATGTCCCAATATTTCCTTTATAGCCAATATATCGGCTCCATTTTCAAGCATATGCGTTGCAAAACTGTGGCGCAACATATGGGGCGTTACCCGTTTCCCCAATTGGGCGCAATATTTCTTCACAATTCGATCAACTGAACGAACTGTCATCGGCTCGCCCCTATAATTAAGAAACAGATAACCACCGTTATGCGGTTTACCGACGATAAATTCAGCACGAATCTCAAGATAACGTCCCAAATTCTCGGAAAGCGTGTCTCCATAAGGGACAGCTCTTTGTTTATTCCCTTTGCCAAGAACACTAATGATATGCCTTCCAAAATCAGCATCCTGCAACCTCAACGAGGCCATCTCCGCTCGCCGGATGCCGGAGAGATAGAATAGAGAAACCATCATATAATCGCGCCAGCCAAGATAGGTATCTTTCTGGAGATATTCAAAAAGTTCTTCAGCTTCCTTTTGCGACAGAAAGTCGGGAATTTTTTCGGTATATTTTAGCTTGCTTAGTTTGCATAAGTACATATCAAATTTCTTTTCCTGCATCAGATAGCGCTGAAAACCGGTCAGCGCCGAAATAAAACCGGCTAAGGTTCTAACAGAAACCGATTCTCCACGCCGTTGTGACAGAAATTTGCGTAACAGGATGGCATTGGTCTTGGGATTGGGACTGGCTTTCTTATATTCTTGCTCGAGAAAATCTATCCATGGAAGAAGGCCATGACGATAGGTATCAATCGAACCCGGGGAAAGTCGCCCCTTTTCAGACAGATATTGGAGATAGTTTTTCAAAGCTTCTTTAAGCATAACTATCAAATGATACCGGAATTTTCCAATAAGGTCAAATCAAAACTCTTATAATAATCTACGAGCTTTAAGGGATTGGACAGTAATTAGACGGGCTCTTATTTTTCCGGAACAACTTTATGCCGGCAGGAGGGGCAAGTGTAATAAAGACCGCTTTTCTGAGAAAATTTTTCAACCAAATAAGAGTAAGCGCAATTAGGGCAGGGGCTATTCACCGGTTTATACCAGCTGACAAAGTCACATTTGGGATAATTGGAGCATCCATAGAAAACCTTTTTCCTTTTTGATCGCTTCTCAATCACATCGCCGCCGCAACTTTTGGGACATTTTATTCCGGTCGGAATCGGCTGAGTATTACGGCAGTTTGGATAAGCCGAGCAGGCCAAAAATCGGCCAAAACGGCCGGTCTTGATAACCATGGGAGAACCGCATTTCCCACATTTAAGATCAGTTTCCGTTTCTTCTCTTTCTGATTCAAGAGGTCTGGTTGTCTTGCAGTCGGGATAAGCCGAACAGGCTAAAAACCGACCATTACGGCCCCATTTTATAACCATCGGTGAACCGCATTTTTCACATTTTTCATCCGTCTCTTCAATAAGGGATGCTTTTATCTCTTTCTGTCTCTTGGTCAATTTCCCCAGGGTTTTCTCAAAGGGAGCATAAAATTCTCTTATAACATCAATCCAGTCTTCTTTACCGGTTTCAATTTGATCAAGATCATCTTCCATCCGAGCCGTAAATTTGATATCAAATATGTTGGGGAAGCTTTCTACCAGTATCTTACTAACGGTTTTACCCAGTTCCGTCGGGAAAAGGCGATGCTCCTTGGATTCAACATATTTCCGTTCCAGTAGAGTCGAGAGAATCGAAGCATAGGTTGAAGGACGACCGATACCTTCGGCCTCCAGGGTTTTGACCAGCATCGCTTCCGAAAACCGCGCCGGCGGTTTAGTAAAATGTTGGGATGGTTTAATTTCTTTCAACCAGAGTTGGTCACCGGTTTTAAGATCAGGAATGGAATCAACCAGATCATTCTCGCCATTTTGCCCATTTTCCTTGGTTTCTTGATAGATCTTCAAAAAACCGTCAAATCTTAAAGTCTGGGTATTGGAGCGAAATAAGAATCGCCCGGCCGTAATGTCGACTGAGGTGGTATCATATACAGCCGAAGCCATCTGGCAAGCTACAAAGCGGTTCCAGATAAGAGAATATAATTTCAGTTGATCTTTGGTAAGATGCTTATTGATTTTCTCCGGCGGATGATCAACATAGGTCGGACGGACGGCTTCATGAGCATCCTGACTGCCCTTTTTCGCACTGTATCTCACAGCCATCTTTGGCAAATAGGGAACTCCAAAATTGGATTTAATATATTCCCTGACCGCATCAATCGCCTCATTGGAAAGTCGGGTTGAGTCAGTGCGCATATAGGTTATCAAACCGGTTGGCCCCTCTTTGCCCAAATCAACACCTTCATATAGTTGTTGGGCAATTATCATCGTCTTTTTGGGCGAAAAATACAAAGCCCGAGCCGCTTCCTGCTGGAGAGTGCTGGTAATAAACGGGGGGTATGGTTTTCTTATCTTCTGAGAGTTGGTTACCGAGGCCACCCGGAATTCGGTCTGTTTCAATTCATCCGCAATTTTATTGGCCTCGGGTTCATTACCTATTTGCGGTTTGGCATCATCGACCTTAACCAATCTCGAGAGTATCTGATTTTTATCCCGGTCGGCCAGAAGGGCTTCAATTTCCCAGTACTCTTCAATTATAAAAACTTCAATCTCCCGATCGCGTTCACATATAATCCGAAGTGCCACTGACTGTACCCGTCCCGCCGAAAGCCCCCGGGCAACCGTTTTCCAGAGGAAAGGTGAAACTTTATATCCCACCAAGCGGTCGAGTACTCGCCGTGCCTGTTGTGCATTAATCAGATTAAGGTCAAGAGCCCGCTTATGTTTAAGCGCTTCGATAACCGCCGCTTTGGTAATTTCGTTAAAGGTAACACGGGTTATATTCTTGAACCCCTTCAGTTGCTGAGCGATATGCCAAGCAATGGCTTCTCCCTCGCGGTCGGGGTCGGGGGCGAGATAGATAATATCCGAATTATTGGCGGAATTTTTTAATTCGGCAAAATCTCAAAATTCCGCCCAAGAAATTTTTTAAGGGTCCGCGATTTCGCCGGTGACTCCACAATCAGAAGACTTCTTATCATAGATACTTCATTTTGCCGGCGGACGTCTAAACTTGATCTTTCCAGCGGATAAGTCCTGAAGGGCCAGCGTGGTTATCTTGCGACCTTCAACAGTAATGTTCTCCTCCGCCATTCTTTCTAACTGGGCCAGGCGGAAAGAATTTATCTGACGCGCCCTTTGAGCGGCGACCAAAACTGCCTCATAGCGGTTCTCAGTTATTTTGTCAATCTCATCAAACTGTAGTTTCACAATAGCTCCTCCAATGAGTTCAAGTGATTAACCGACAATACGGTTGATATGTTCCAAGTCAAGATTGTCAAATCGACAGGGAAGTGATTTGATAATCATCACCACTTCATCAACAGCGGTATTGAGGATTTTATTGACGACAACATATTCAAATTTTCTATATAATTTCATTTCATTAAGGGCGCGTTCTTGCCGAATCTTTAAATGCTTATCGTCCTCAGTCCCCCTCAGCTTTAATCTATGCTTCAATTCTTTCTTACTAGGCGGTAGAATAAAAATAGTCGCCGCCATAGGATATTTCTTTTTTAGTTTAAAAGCTCCTTTGACATCAACATCAAGCACCATCGTCTTCCCTCCAAAAAGAGCCTCATCGAGCGGTCGACGGGGAGTGCCGTAATAGTAGTGATGCACCTGACATGATTCGGCAAATTCGCCCCGCCTTCGTCTTTTTATAAATTCAGGGTGGGAAACAAAATAGTATTCGCGTCCATTCCTTTCATTCTTGCGCCTTGGCCGGGTAGTCACCGAGATCGAAAACTTCCAGCCATTCCTTTTGTTATGAGGTGAAAGAAGCCTACGGCAGAGGGAGCTTTTGCCGCCGCCCGAAGGGGATGATATGATAATTATTTTCCCTTGCATTTATGATTCAATCCTTATCATTATTCTATATTTTGAATCTGTTCTCGGATTTTTTCAATTTCCTCTTTAAGTTGAAGCACTACTTTTGATGCCACCGCGCCGGCCATTTTAGCGCCGATGGTATTCGCCTCCCGATTTAATTCCTGAAGCAAAAAATTTAGCCTCTTCCCGACCGGACCGGCCTTTTTGATATCCGCAATAAATTGTTTAAGATGGCTCCTAAAACGGACACATTCTTCAGTTATATCGGAACGTTCGGCCAGATAGGCCACTTCTTCTTCAAACCTGGCTCCCTCCAAAGTTTTATTATCAAGAACTTCTTTCATTCGCCGAGAGAGTTTATCACGATATATGGCTAAATTTTGGGGCGAGGATTTTTCTATTTCTCCGATATCGCGGGATAACTTATTTAATCGTAACAAAATATCTTGCTTAAGGTTATTTCCCTCTTCCATACGCATAGCCATCAGTGTCTCAATGGCTTTAGTGACGGTAGTTTTCAATATTGGCCAGAGTCTTTTCTCTAGATCATTAATTCTTTCCACCTTAAAAATGTCGGGGATGGTGAGCAGATGAGCAATTTCAATCTCTCCTGCCAAACGATATTTCTTTTTCAAACTAATCAGTTGTTTATATGCCTCATCGGCCAGATTCCTGTTGACAGCCAATCGATCGATACCAAAACCATAATCTTCATAATTAATCGTAAGATTTATCTTCCCCCTGCTTAATTGAGAGGCTACCAATTCTTTAACCCGGGGTTCCAAAAATATCAATTGCTTCGGAAGGCGAAAAGAATATTCCAGAAATCGATTATTGACCGAACTCATTTCCACCGTAAACGTCAATTCTTTCGTCTTGAAGTCCGCTCTTCCATAACCGGTCATCGAATTCATAAATTATGCCTCGGTTAAAATTGGTTAATCTATTAAAATATGAAGAATAGTTTCTTTGTCAACCATTTATCATTAACCTTTTGTCATTTTTGGCAAGATTATTGCCACAATAGATTCAATAAAACCTGACTGATTTGCCGAAACAACAACCTCTCGCCCAAAAAAAAGTTGACATTAGAGAAGCGGGGGGTAATTTAAGGGCTGATGGGAATCAATTAAGCTTGCACAAAAAACAGACCTATAACGTCAAAATGTTGACCATCAACAATACCGGATCCAATAATGAATAAAGACTTAGAGGATCTGGTAAAAGATTTTACAAAGGGAGACCATGCGGCCTTTGCCGAACTGGTCAGGAGGTATAAGAAAAAAGTCTATTCGGTAGCCTACCGGATACTGAAAAACCATCTCGACGCCGATGATGTGACCCAGGAAGCATTTGTTCGGATTTATGAGAAACGCCGCGAATTAAGGGCCGTTAGCTACTTCTCCGGCTTTCTTCTAAGAATTGCCACGAATTACTCCATTGACCTCGTCCGCAGAAGGCAGAAAAGATTTATTTCGGTCGAAGATGAGACAGAAAATTTGCCATCGGTGCAAACTGAAATGGCCAATAAGATTGCCGGACCAGATCGAGATATAGAGAACCGTGAATTAGGAGATATAATTGATCGCGCTATCGATACATTACCGCCGCGGCAAAAGCTTGCTATCATTTTACATGATGTCGAAGGTTACTCGATGACGGAGGCGGCGATGGCTCTTGATTGCCCTGAGGCGACCATCAGATCGAATCTGCATATCGCCAGGGCTAAATTGAGGAAATGGCTGGTCAAAAGATTGAAATAAGGAGAAAAGATGATCTGTCGCCACACAGAGACATATTTCGATGATTATATCGAGGGAAAATTGAATCCGCAAGATAAGACTCGGCTGGAAGAGCACCTTCGAGATTGCTCTGAATGCCGGGAATATGTCGAGCAAGAGAAGGAATTGATGCAATTGCTAAAAACCGTTCCTCTGGCCGACCCGGGAGAGGCCTATTGGCAGCATTTGGAAAACTCTATTTTTGCCCGGACTATCAGTCAACCGGAGGTCGAGACCGGTAAGTCAGAATATATTTTTACTCACCCGATAAAGGCGATGAGGAGACATATCCTCCCAGTGGCGGCCGTGATAATTCTCCTGATTATTTCACTGGCGCTGGTAGAAAGCCATTTCTCGTCGTGGCCGTTATCGGCTAGATGGCAGAACCAGAAAGCTTACAATGCCACCCTTATCGGAAATTACAATACTACCGTTCTAATCGAGCAACCGCGCAGCGAAATTGAATCAGATCTGCTTGGCTCCCTCATCTTGTCGGCGCCGGGTTCAGCTATCCATAATTTGGCCGTCTTGGAGCAATTGAGTAATCTCAAGCCGGAGGCGAATTAATATGAGAACGGGAAAAGCCACTTTAATCGCGGCCATTATTATCGGCCTCCTAATTTATGGTTGTGGAGTAGAGAAGAAAGAAATCCGGTTGGCTTTTAAATTCCAAACGGGGCAGAAACAGCTGTATGCCAGCGCGGTCAAGACATCCTCTCAAATCTATGAATCCGGCGCGCTCATTAAATCAAGCGATATATCATTCAAGTCAGATGTTTCTGAGGAAGTCCTATCGGTAGACAAGAATAATGAAGCTCGAATTCGCCTGACTGATATTTCCAAGAAAGTTTCCATTAATAAGGAAGACAGCACCAAGCTTGACACTATTGCCCAGAGTTGGTCAATAGAATATCTGATGACTCCCAACGGAAAAATTGCCGATATCTTCTCTCAGAATTTGTCTAACATTAATATTACCAATTTCTATAAGAACTACTATGAACAGGCCTTACCGGTTTTCCCTGAGATTCCCGTGGCGGAGGGATACAGCTGGAGTCAAACCATTAAATTAATCATAAAGAATGAAAAGCCGACGAAAGCCGAGACTTTCTATAAGATAAGGGCTTTTGTGCGCGAGGCCGGCTACGATTGTGCCATAATAGAATATAAGGGAAATATGATACTGCCCTTCACCGGAACCGATAAGGACGGCAATTTAGTGGTCAAATTGGAGAAGATAAACTCTGAAGGGGTTATCTATTTTGGCTACAGCGCCGGAGTCATTGTTAGTCAGGAAGAAAACTACAGTGTCCAGACCGAAGGGACAAAGACTAAGGATGGAATATCCACGCTATTTAATGCTACCGGTAAGCGGCATAACTCCTTAAAATTAATAAAAGCTGAGATATAATTACTCGGCCAGATGCAAATATGGAGTTCCGTCGTAACGGGACTTTTTCCATTTTGATTATTACCCCCTTCCCTTTAGATTGACTCTATGTTCCAACGGATTATTCTGATAATTCTGGATGCTTGCGGCATTGGAGCGCTTCCTGATGCTGAAGAATACGGCGATACGGGGGCGGCGACAATACCCAATGTGGCGCGGGAGAGCGAAGGACTGACTATGCCGAACTGCAGGAAATTAGGGCTGGGGAATATTACATATATTGAAGGAGTCGCTCCGCTAAAAAATCCTATATCCGCCTGGAGCCGTATGGCTGAAAAATCGCCCGGTAAGGATTCTACCTCCGGCCATTGGGAAATAGCCGGTATAATTCTAAGAAAAGCATTTCCGACTTATCCTCATGGATTTCCCATTGAATTGGTGGCCAGGTTTGAAAAGGCGGCCGGAGTCAAGACGATTGGCAATATCGCCGCCAGCGGCACAGAAATAATTGAGAAATTGGGACAGAAGCATATCGAAACCGGCGCCATTATCCTCTATACCTCAGCCGATTCAGTCTTTCAACTGGCGGCCCATGAAGAAATAATCCCGTTGGAAAAACTATATGAGATTTGCCGCATTGCCCGGCCATTGCTCCAGGGAGAATATGCCGTTGGACGCGTGATTGCCCGCCCTTTTATGGGTACTTCCGGTCACTTTATACGTACCACCAGCCGCAAAGATTTTTCACTCGAACCGCCATCAGACACGGTTCTTGACCAGCTTATGAAAAAGAATATCCCCACCGTGGCTGTTGGAAAAATTGATGATCTCTTCGCTCATAGGGGA